>SOIS01000176.1 GCA_004375965.1 Candidatus Cloacimonadota bacterium
AGTATGGAAGAATAACATAGAATTTTATGAAGAAATGGTTAAAAAAGTGATAAGCTTCTGTGAAAAAAATGATATAAAATATCATATCAAATTTGGAACACCATTAAGCAATAATATAACAACAAATATTTTTAAGGATTAAAAATGGAATTGAGCAATCATATCCTTTCCCTCACCCAATCCGAAGAGTACCTTAAAAACTCCCAGAAACAAGCAAAGGTGCACCCCGTTAGATACAATAGGTTATCTAACGGGGTAAAGAAATTAGAACGAAAATTTGACCAACTTGTTTATAAACTTTACGGCCTTACTGAGGAAGAAATAAAAATTGTAGAGGGAAAAGTTTAAATGTCGCTGAGTAAATGGATAAAGAAAATCACTGCAGGTTATGTAGAATTTGAGGACGGGGAGAGAATCCCCCTAAATCCCCCTTTTAGAAAGGGGGACTTATTAGGGGGGTGTGCTTTAAAAACGGTATATGAATAGGAAAATGCTTAAATATTGAACACAGTACTATAAACAAACTAAGGAGGGAAAATGAAACACAAGACCCTAATCGTAGTTATCTTCTTTGTCCTTACCCCATTCTTACTCCAGGCTCAAATAGGAACTTTCTTAAGAGAATGGGAGAACATAAAGATAAACGATGATACAACAACAGAGCTTCAGAATGAAGAACAGATTGTTATGAATCCCAAAGATACAACTAATCTCGTTGCTGTATGGCGTGATTTTAGATTAGGTTATCGTCAGGTAGCCTATGGATATTCTTTTGATGGTGGTTTAACCTGGAATCAGGATTTATTCGTTGAACCTCAGTACATCTGGGACAGCGACCCTGGATTAACCGTTGATACTGCGGGTAATTTCTATGCAGTGATTTTATCGTACACTGGTTCAACATATGAGCCTAATGGCCTTTTTGTATTCAAATCCACTAATGGAGGTATGAGCTGGGGTGATCCAGCAACAGTAATTAATGGAGTTCCAGGAGTTTTTGAAGATAAAGAGTTGATCGCCTGCGACAGATCAGGCGGGCCTTACACTGACAATCTTTATGTTGCCTGGACACGGTTTTATAGTACTCAAATTCTCATGTGCCGTTCCACTGACGGAGGTAACTCATTTGTTGATCCGGTTACTGTCAGCGATTCATACGGTGTTCAATGGCCAGTACCGTGTGTTGGTCCAAACAGCGAAGTCTATGTTGCCTGGGTTCACTATTCACCCGGTTCAATTCGGTTTGACCGTTCAACCGACGGTGGGCAAACATTTGGAACGGACATCACAATACAGAATGCCTCCTTTATCTCAGGATATATAAACGGTGGAATTATGGTCTTCTCTTTTCCTGCAATGGATGTAGATATTACGGGTGGTCCATATAATGGAAATATCTATGTTGCTTATATGGATGATGCTCCAGGTTATACTGATACCGATATATACTTTATTCGCTCAACGAACAATGGTAATACATGGAGCCAAAAAATCAGAATCAACGATGACCCTCTCAACAATGGCTGTGATCAGTTTCATCCCTGGCTTACTGTTGCACAGGATGGAAGTATCATCGTTGTATTCCTGGACCGCAGGCTTGATTCAGGAAATCTTTTCATGGATCTGTACATGACAACCTCTACTAATGGAGGAAATACCTGGTCAGAGAATGAACGAATAACAACCGTATCTTCAGACCCTACGGCTGGTTCAAAATTTACCCCCCTATGTCAAGCTGCAAATAAATTCCCGATAAAAATAGATCAACCATTAATCCTTACTGGAAGGGCTGGACTGCTTGGGGAATATATCGGAGTCACTGCTTCATCAATCGACGATATCCATCCAATCTGGACAGACACAAGACTTGGAAATCAGGATGTGTTTACAGGAGTTAAAATACCACCTTCGGTTGAAGAGAAGATATCACAGCAAATACATAAGGAAGTAATAATATTATATCCTGAACCTTTTGTTAAGGATGTTCGGATTGATTTTTCCCTTTCTGAAAGGAAAAACATTGAATTTTCTCTCTATGACATATGTGGAAGGGAAGTCATATCAGGCAAACTTCATACAGAACATAAAAGAGGGAGTTTTGTATTGAATGGAAAAGACCTTCCTCAAGGAACCTATTTCCTTCATTTGAAAACCACGAATTTTTTAAAATCTTTCACCCTGCACAAACTTAGATAGTAAATAATCAGTAAACCCTTTTACATTCTCCTGTCAGGATGTCATTGCGAGTGTTTTTTCATAACCTCTTCCGAAGCAATCTCGGTTTTTCGCACTATGAGATTGCCACGCTCACTTCGTTCGCTCGCAATGACAGTGTTTACTGACTATTTACCTTAGATAAGAACTGTTCTCGTTTTTTCAAAGCTATATCTTGAAGAGAAATGATGCAGTTATGAAACCCTCAACCTTTACCGTCCCTATTTTCGCTGGGTTAAATTTCATAGTTTTCGCAGAGGCAATAGAAAGTGAATCAGCCTCAGAAGATAATGATTTCGTAACTCTCACACTCTTTGTATCTCCTGTTTCGTCAACTACAATATTGAGAATTACTGTCCCCTCAATATTTCGAGAGAGAAGTTTTTCCGAATAGGAGGGGGTTTTAATACTCACAACCTCTGGCGGTGTGTATTCATCAATACTATCCCTGAAAGGAATTGAAAAACTCACGGTAACACTTTCCCTCTCTTCTGTAAGCATTATTTTCTCAATCTTTATCGGTTTATATGAAGGGATAGGGGATATCATAAACCTGTAATCTCTGAAGAGAGAGAAGATAGAAATGTTAATAATGATTGCAATAAGCACGGCAACTCTAATGGTTACAGGGAACCAAACCATCTCTGGTAATGGTTTAATTTCAGTTACTCTATCAATAATTTTCAATGGAAGATAAGAATCAACCTCAACCCTTTTTATACCCTTTATCATCTTTTTTACATTTAATAGTGTATGATATTCTTCTCTGCAAATGCTACAGGTTTTAAGATGCTCCTCTACCCTGTTCATTACCTTCTTATTAAGCTCTCTATCAATATATGCAGAGAGTTCAGATTTTATCCTTTCACAATCCCTTTGTTTACTTGAAGGCATCTTCTCTCTCCAACCTTTTTTTCATCGCCTCTCGTGCCCTGTGGATAAGTGATTTCACTGCTTTTTTTGAAATTTTCATTACCCTTCCTATCTCCGCGTACGAAAGTTCTTCCCATTCTTTCAGTATCAAGACCTCCTTCATCCTTGGCTGCATTTCATAAAGAACCTTTTTAACAATACTCTTTTCTTCATCTTCTTTGGCTCTTTCCTCCAAAGATAAAACAGGATCACTGACTGAATCAATCAGCTCCCTATTATATCTTTTTGTAAAGAGTGACACAAATCTTATTCTTTTAAGGTTCTCCATTTTCATACGATTTATTGAGAGATTCCTTGCAATTCTCATAATCCAGACATGAAAACTTTCTTTTCTTCTCAATCCCTTGAATGAACGGTATGCCCTTAAAAAGGTATCTTGTGTTAAGTCTTTTGATAGTTCATAATCATTGACAAGTGTATTTATATAATTAAAAACCCTCCTGTAATTATCCATCACAAGTTTCTCAAATGTCTCTTCCACATTATTTCTCTCTTTATTTATAGACATTTTAATTGATAAAAGGTTCTGTGTTTTTTAATTTCGAATCATTTTACTAATAAGTTTTTCAGTAATTATGCTATCTATTTATCCCAAAGCAGCCTAAATTCCCTTTTTTGTAAATCCGAGAGATGGGTCACCGTAGAACTGAAATTCTAATAGTGTTTTCTTGTCGTCATCATCAAGAAATCCCTGCGTTCTCACCATCTTCTTTGCAAAATCGATTTTTGCATTTCTCAATGCATCTCCAAAAGGGACTCCCCTTTCCACGTACTGGAAAAAATATTTGCAAAGAAGGTCAGCTTCCATTGAAGGGGGAGTAGGTGGTCCGTATGCGATGGCAGTAGAACCTACAAACCCAATAGAACCCTGAGAGAGGAATTTGAGCGCCATTGACTCCTCTGTTCTCTTCTTGAAAATCCAGGCACCATAGCAAGCTTCCGTAAATACACAACTTCTTTTGAGTGCTGGAACTGCTTCAGGAGTGATTGCAACAGGATAGATAGGAAAATTGGGAGCATCACCAAGTGCCTTCTGACCATACCAGTTCGGGGTTTCTTTCGTACCATGAAGATTAAAGTATAAAAATTGTCTTTTTAGCCATGTTTTTTTAATGTTCTTAGCATTAAGAGGTGGAGAAACCTTCAATTTCTTCACGTCACCAATAACCCTGAAAACTGCCTTGGAAGCTTCCTTCCAGATAGAAGCAGAATAACCAAAACTTCCCTTATATCCCTCTTGTGCTTTATAGTATTCTATTGTTTGTTCGATAATACTCAGTAGGAAATCTTCCGCTTTTTCATGGGAGTCGGGAATCCTTCCAAAAGCCCTCTGGGGTATTAGAAAATCATCGTCGCGAGATGCATAGGGTGCATCGGTTAATATCACCTTATCTTCATCATCAGTTGGATTTTCGACTTTATAAAAAGGAATTATGGAGTTACCTCCTATTATAAGAAAAGTATTCTCTTTCTTAGAATCCTTATCAAGGACATCCAAAAACTTCTTAAATCTTTTTGGTTCAACCCTCTTCTTAAAATCGAACCCATTCAATACACCATTGTGTTCATCAATAAGAAACAGCCTGCCACTTTTTACTCTGACAAGTTTCTTTACAGCCTTTATTATATGAAATGTCCCTTTTTTCCCATACTTTCTCAAAAGCCTTTTTTTATGTGTAATAACAAAATCCATTAGTTTCCTTTTAAACCAGCAGTCAAGTAGGGGCGTTCAATTGAACGCCCCTACCTTTAAATCGGAGAAGAATTGTAAACGTAAATAATCAGTCAACCCCTTTACATTCTTCCGAAATGCTGTCATTGCGAGTATTCTCTCATAATTTCTGCCGAAGCAATCTCATTTTCGCATTTATATCTCTTGTTTTCACTTTTAACTTTCTATTGTCAGTATGAGATTGCCACGCTCACGGAGTTTACACTGAACAAAGTGAATGTGTTCGCTCGCAATGACGGGGTTCACTGAGTATTTATCATCACATTGGAATCTATAAACAGCAAAGTTTAACCTGCATTTAGTGTATCTGATACATAATGTATTTAGGTATTTTAGTACAATCTCCTGTAGGGGTATTCAATTGGACACCCCTGTTTCAATCGGGGAAAAGTCTTTTCATCTTTCTGTAAAGGGTTGAAGGATGTATGCCAAGCATCTTTGCTGCCTTTACTTTATTACCACCGCATCTTTTGATTACATCACGTATCGCATTAATCTCCAAATCTTTGAGTGTTCTTTCTTCTCTTGCTGAGATATCTGAATGTATGATAAGAGAAATATCTTTTTCAGTAATTTTATCACTATCCAGAAGAATCATTGTACGCTCTACACAATTCTCAAGTTCCCTAACATTTCCAGGCCAGGTGTAGTCCATAAGCTTATCCATTGCCGCTGGAGAAAATTCCTTTATTGCAATCTTCAGACGTTTCGCTGTCCTTTCAGTAAATCGTTTGATTAGGAGTGGGATATCCACCTTTCTATCTCTTAAAGGGGGTATAAAAACAGGGATGACGTTAAGTCTGTAAAAAAGATCCTCTCGAAATTCTCCCCTCCTTACAGATTCTTCTAAATTTTTATTTGTTGCTCCAACTAATCTTACATTCACTTTTACTGTTTTTGTATCACCAAGAGGAACAACCTCCTTATACTGAAGCACACGAAGCAGTTTCACCTGAATCTTTGGACTTATCTCCCCAACTTCGTCAAGGAAAAATGTGCCACCATCAGCCACCTTAAATAGACCCTTCTTGTTTTGAACGGCTCCAGTAAAAGCACCTCTCTTGTACCCAAATAGTTCACTCTCAAGTAGTGTATCAGGAAGAGCACCACAGTTAAGTGCAACAAATTGCTCACTTTTTCTGTAACTCTTATTATGTAATCTTCTCGCAATAAGTTCTTTTCCAGTACCTGTTTCTCCATATATCATTATAGTAGCATCTGTTATTGCAACCTTATCTACAAGAGTAAGGAGTTCTTTCATCTCTTTACTTTCTCCAATTATTACACCTTCCTCTTCTGTTATTTTATTCTTTAAAAAGATATTCTCTTGACGCAATCGCTCCTTTTCAAATACATTCTTCAATCTAAATGTAATTTCATCTATCCTGAATGGCTTTGTTATAAAATCACTTGCTCCACTCCTTAACGCTTCAACCGCACTTTCGAATGTGCCGTAAGCTGTGATTATTATTGTAATTACATCTGGGTCTTCTTCCTTCAATTTCTTGAGGAGTTGTAAGCCATCCATTCCTGCCATTTTTATATCAGTTATAACACAATGGAAATATCTGCTTCTTGAAAGCTCAAGTGCCTTCTCTCCACTCATTGCAGTCTCCACCTCATAGCCTTCCTTTTCGAGAGCAATCTTGAGCCATTCAATCATTCCTTTCTCATCATCAACAACTAAAACAGATTTTTTCATTCTCTTTTCTGTCTGTTCCATACTTCTATATTTATTTTATCTCTGGTCCCTTTCAAGAATAAGTAGACCAGGGGTTTGACTTTTGTTTATTATGTTTCAACGAGTGGGAGCCATACTGTGAATGTGCTTCCTTCCTCCTTTTTTGATTCAACAGTAATTTCACCGTTATGCTGTTCTACAATCCTGTGAGCAACCGATAGTCCTAATCCTGAACCCTCTCGATTCTTTGAAAAGAACGGTTGGAATATTTTTCCAATGTCTTCTTTTTCTATTCCTATTCCATTATCTCTAAATGCAATACCACAGTAATTATTTCTCTTTAAGAAATAGAGAGTTATTTTTCCCTCCCTTCCAACTGCTGAGAATGCATTCAGGAGTATATTGAGAAATACCTGCTTTATCTGCTCAGGGTCAATAAAGACAATATATTTCTCCTCAGAAAACTCTGCAGTAATCTCTATTCCTTTATTATACATTGGATGATTCTTCACAAGTTCAACGACATCTCTAAGGATAGAAGCAATATCTGCATTTCTCCTCTCCCGTTTTGGAATACGAACAAACTGTAGAAATCTTTCTATGATATTGTTTAACCTTTCTGCTTCCTTGAGTACAAGGTCAACAAGTTTTTCCACGCTTTCATGGGATTCAATCCCCCTTGTTATAACCTCCAGAGCACCTTGAATAGAAGCAAGTGGATTCCTTATTTCGTGTGCAATTCCAGCTGAAAGCTCAAGCGCTGTTTTCATTCTGTCCGTAGTTCTTAATCTTTTCTGAACCTCCTCTTCTACCGTAAGGTCAACAATACTGATTAATATACCACCATAGTCGACATTTTTCCTCCTCATTGCTGATATAGTTACCATTACGGGTATCTTTTTATCTTCATTATTAGTAATCTCCAACCTTCTTTGTTCTTTTCCTTTATCTGAAAAGGAAGAAATTAAATTTGACAACTCTTTTAGTCTCGAAGGAAAAACCTCCTTATACGATTTCTCAATTACTTCCTTCTCATCAAGAGAAAGAATGGACATTGCTGCGGGATTAAATTGTTTTATTTTTCCACTTTTATCAGTTGTAATAATTCCGGAGTTTATATTTTCAATAATATCATCGGTTGTCATAAGAACAGCTTCGAGGGCGCGAGAACCCGCTGTAAATCTCTCTCTGAAATATGTAGTGAGCGCAGTTGCGAGATAAAAGAAGAGAATAAAGATGAATATTTTTAAGAAATAATGAATCATTTCGATATTAAATATTATCGTATCTATTTCTGTTGAAAGATGGTGGTTCATCCAGACAATCCCCATTGCTATAAATGATGCTGTTGCAATTGTGGTAATGGTAAATGAACCAACAGGACGAAGGAAGAAACTCCCTTCAAATATATTAAGAAAGTAGAGAAGGGTGTAAGGACTGTTTATGCTACCAGTAAAATTAACAAGACCTGTAATTATAATTGTATCACTTACGGTCTGGGCAAAATCATAAACTGTTCCCCTCTTTCCAGTTTTTAAAATTAAATAGAAAATAATACTTGCGAAATAACTTATCAGAATAACAACAACAAGGGGGAAAACCTGGGAGAAAAGCTCGTTCTTTCGAAAATAGATTTCAGGTCCAAGAACTACAGTTGATATGATGGGACGCAATAATATTATTAATCTTCTACGGTGGAGCATTCCTACCATCTTTCGCCGTTTTTCTCTTCCTACTCACCAGCCATAAATGTTGAAGCGAGTTTAAAAATAGGAAGATACATAGCAATAACAATAACCCCTATTACAGCTCCGAGAAAAACAACGATGATAGGCTCAATGGCTGCCATCAGGTTTTCTACTGCTGAATCTACCTCCCCTTCATAAAAATCTGCTACCTTATTAAGCATTTCATCAATGCCTCCAGTTGCTTCACCAATGGTAATCATCTGGACAACCATTGGTGGAAAAACGCGCTTTTCTTGTGAAAGGGGTGCTGCAATTGTCTCTCCTTCTTTTATACTACTGCGTGCTTTCATTATTGCATTTTCAACAACCTTATTCCCAGATGTCTTTGCAGTTATTTCAAGTGCATCAAGGATGTTAACACCACTTGCAAGTAAGGTAGAAAGAGTTCTTGAAAACCTTGCAAGAGCTGTTTTTTTAATCAGGTCACCAAAAATTGGAACCCTAAGTATTATCTGGTCTATAACCAACCTTCCATTCACTGATCTATAATATAATCTTAGGGCCACAACAATAGCGATAATTGCACCGATAAGAATCAAGAAATATCGTCTGAGTATATGGCTCATGGCAAGTATTACTTTTGTAAGCCCAGGAAGTTCCGCTCCCATTCCAGCATACATACTTGCAAAAATTGGGATAACGAAGATTAAAAGGATCGCCACTGCGCCGATTGTAACAATCATAATCATAGCTGGATATATCATAGCACCTTTTATCTTTCTAATAATTTCAGCAGTCTTTTCTAAATAGGCTGCAAGCCTGAGTAAAATGGTATCAAGTGCACCCCCTGCCTCACCAGCAGCAACCATATTAATATAGAGATCTGAGAAACTCTTTCTCTGTCTTGAAAGAGCATCTGCAAGCGTTGCTCCGCCTTCAATGTCCTCCATAATCTCTGTGATGACCGTCTTAAAACCAGGTTTCGTAACTTGTTTCTTAAGGGTATCAAGACAGTCCATTAACGCAAGCCCAGCATTTATCATTGTTGCAAACTGTCTTGTAAAGATTGCAAGCTCTTTTGTACTAAGTTTCTTCCCGCCAAAAAGGGCAAATGAAATTTCTCTGGGTTTGGGTTTTACCGAAACAGGAATAACCTTCTTTGTTCTCAATGCCTTTAGAACTTCAGCCTGATTCTCTGCTACCATTTCTCCTGTTTCAACCCTTCCAGAGGCGGTTCTTCCTTTCCATAGAAACGTCGGCATTTAATACCTCCCTATAAAATAAGCACTAAACAACAACAGCGCTTTTTTCTTCTATCATCTTTTGAAGTTCTTCGGGATTTCTTGAATGAGCAAAAGCATTCTCAAGTGTTATCTCCTTCCTCATATATAAATTGTATAATGACTCGTTCATCGTCTGCATTCCATATTTATGTCCTGCCTGGATATGACTATATATCTGGTGAACCTTACCATCCCTTATCAACGCCTTTACAGCTGGAGTAGCAACCAGGACCTCGAGACCAAGGGTTCTTCCCCCTCTAATCCTCTTTATAAGAGTCTGCGTTAGAATCCCAAGAATTATAAATGCAAGCTGTGTCCTCACCTGTGACTGTCTGTTTGTTGGGAATATGTCAATGATACGTGTAATACTCTCTGCAGCGGAGTTCGTATGGAGTGTAGCAAAAGTAAGGTGGCCTGTTTCTCCTATTTTTAAGGCTGCCTCTGTTGTCTCAAGGTCTCTCATCTCCCCTACCATTACAACATCAGGGTCCTGTCTGAGAACATATTTCAGGGCATTTGCAAAACTTTTTGTATCGTCTCCAACCTGCCTCTGATTAACTATGCATTTTTTGTGTCTAAAAAGATATTCAATGGGATCTTCAACCGTTACGATATGGCTTCTTCTTTCACTATTTACCTTATCTATCATTGTTGCGAGGGTAGTAGATTTTCCACACCCTGTTGGTCCTGTAATAAGGATAAGACCTTTCTGTCTCGTGGAAAGTTCAGCAGCAACAGGCGGTAATCCTAATTCCTTGAAACTCCTTATGTGAAAAGGAATTGTTCTGATAGCCATTGCAATTGCGCCTCTTTGCATGAATACATTTCCCCTAAAACGGCTCAAATTAGGAATACCAAATGAAAGGTCTAATTCTCTCGTTGTCTCAAACCTTTTCTTCTGCTCATCGTTCAGTAGACTGTAAATTAACTCTTTTGTGTTCTTAGGTGTAAGAACCTCATGATTTGTTGGAACAAGATCTCCATCTATTCGCAACACTGGCGGGGTACCAACTGTAAGATGAAGGTCTGTTCCATTTCTTGAAATCAACTCCTCTAATAATTGTGTAATTGTCATCTTTCCTCCTGTATTATTAAGATGACGGATATCAAATAACTGATTATTCTGTCTTCTGACCTCTGTCCTCTGACTTCTGATTTTGATATCATCTTATAGAGATGCTGTCTCTCTTATGACCTCTTCAAGGGTCGTAATACCCTTTCTTACTTTCAACAGTGCATCATCCCTTAATGTATTCAACCCCTCTTCCCTTGCTCTTTCCCTGGTGGAAGCTGCAGGGGCATTCTGGAGAATCAACTCCCTGATACCAGGTGATATAGGAAGAACCTCTGTTATGGCAATCCTACCCTTGTATCCTGACTGATTGCACCTCGAACAACCTTTTCCATAATAAACCTTTTGACCTTCAAGTTGCTCGGGGTCTATATTCGCTTCCTTAAGGAGAAGAGGATCTGGTTCTATCTCTTCCCTGCATTCTGTACAAATCTTTCTAACAAGCCTCTGCGCCTGAATGAGATTCAGTGAAGCGGCAACCATAAAGGGTTTAATTCCCATATCTACAAGACGGTTGATAGTGCTTGGAGCATCATTTGTGTGAATTGTTGAGAGAACAAGGTGCCCCGTCAACGCTGCCCTTACAGCAATTTCAGCGGTTTCTGTGTCTCTGATCTCTCCCACCATTATTATGTTAGGTGACTGTCTCAAGAATGATCTCAGGGCTTTTGCAAAAGTGAAACCTATATCCTCATTTATTTGAACCTGATTTATGCCTTTAAGATTATATTCAACAGGGTCCTCTGCAGTTATTATCTGAACTTCCTTAGTGTTCAATCTGCTTAATGCTGAATAAAGTGTTGTCGATTTTCCACTTCCTGTAGGTCCTGTAACCAGTACAATTCCATAAGGCTGTTCTATGGCTTGAATAAACCTTCGTAAAGCATTTTCTTCAAAACCCAGATCTTTCATGTCAAGCATCAAACTACTTTTATCAAGTATTCTCATAACAACCTTCTCACCATAGATTGTGGGAATAACAGAAACTCTAAGATCGATAACCTTACTGCCAACCCTTACATTTATTCTTCCATCCTGAGGGATCCTTCTTTCAGATATATTAAGGTTTGCCATAATCTTAACTCTTGAAACAATCGCCATTTTCATTCTTATAGGAGGAGACATAACCTCTTGAAGAATACCGTCTATCCTGAAACGAACCCTTAAAAGTCTTTCATACGGCTCAATATGTATATCACTTACGCCCCTCTTAACTGCATCTGTTACAAGAAAATTTACCAGCTTGATTACGGGAGCGGATTTTCCATATGCTTCAAGTTGACTTATATCGACCTGTTCTTCTTCTTCTTCAGCATCTGGTTCTACAATCTCAAATTCGTCTATCTCATCTTCAAATTCCTTAATAGAACTGAGCTCTCTAACAACAGGGTAGTGTTTATTAATAAGTTTCTTTATGTCTAATGCTGAAGCAACCCTGGGATGTATATCCAGACCCGTGTTAAAACTTACATCTACTATTGCATAAATATCGCTTGGATTAGACATCGCGAGAATAAGGGTTTTACCATTTTTTTTGACAGGAAACACCTCATACCGATGAGCAAGTTCAGAACCAATCAGTGAAATTATTGCAGCATCAGCTTTAATTTCATCAAGTTTAATTGGAGGAATCTTAAACTGTTTGCTCAAGAAATCTACAAGTGTTTCAGCTTCAATGTATCCGAGATTTATAAGGGTTGAACCAATCTTGTCACCCGTTTTTTTCTGTTCCTCAAGTGCACCCTGTAGTTGTTCCTCAGTTATTATTTTCGCCTTTGCCAGCATAGTTCCTATTTTCTCTCTCACTCTTCCCTCAGCTATTTTATTGTGGTTTCCTTAAGAACCTCTTCAATGGTTGTTGAACCTTTCTTTAACTTCTCTACTGCAACATCTCTGAGTGTTCTCATTCCTTCTTTAACGGCCTCTACGTGTATCCTATCAGTAGAAACCCTTTCCAGTATTAATTCCCTTACACCTGGAGTTACAGTCATCACCTCAAATATGCCAATTCTTCCCTTGTATCCAGAACCATTACAGACAGGACATCCGGCACCTTTATGGAACGTTACTCCATCAAATTCATCAGGATTTAGCCCTACCCTTTTCAAGTAATCATTAGAGATCTGAACCTTTTCCATACAATTCAAGCATATCTTTCTGAGCAACCTCTCTGATAAAACAAGGTCAAGTGTAGATGCGAGTAGAAATGGTTCCACACCCATATTTACAAGCCTTGTAATAGTTGCTGCAGCTGTATTGGTATGAACAGTACTAAGGACGAGGTGTCCTGTTAAAGATGCCCTTATTGAAATTTCAGCAGTCTCTTTATCCCTGATTTCTCCAACCATTATAATATTGGGGTCCTGTCTTAAATAAGATCTAAGAGCACTTGCAAATGTTAGTCCTACCATTTCCCGCATTTGAACCTGGTTTATACCAACAAGGCTGTACTCTACAGGGTCTTCTGCAGTTGTTATGTTCACTTCAAGACTATTTATTTTTTCAAGTGCCGCATAGAGAGTTGTTGTCTTTCCACAACCTGTCGGGCCTGTTACAAGAACGATGCCAAAAGGCATTCTTATTGCTTGAAGAAATTTATCGAGTTGCTCCTTTTCAAACCCAAGATCCTCAAGATTAAAAGAAATAGCTGATCTATCAAGGATTCTTAGTGCCATCTTTTCACCATAAATTGTAGGCATTGAAGCAACCCTAAAATCTATAGGCTTCCTCTTTATCCTGACCTTTATTCTTCCGTCCTGTGGTAATCGTTTCTCTGCGATTTTCATTTTCGCCATAATCTTTATTCTCGACACAACTGCTTTGTGCATTTTCTTGGGTGGTTTCATAACCTCCCTTAAAATTCCATCTATTCTAAAGCGAACTCTAAGTTCTTTATCGTAAGGTTCAATATGAATATCACTTGCACCAGCTTCAACTCCTTTTGTAATTATTGTGTTAACCAGTTTTACAATAGGACCGGATCCTATCTCTGCAGCAAGATCACTCATCTCATCTTCATCTGCTTCTTTATCTCCTGCTTCAACCACCTCAACTTCTTCTTCAACTGCCTCCATCTCCTTCTCTACTCTTTGCAAAAGATCTTGTCCCTCATAGAATTTTTCTAATGCATTTCTGATTGAAATCTCAGTTGTAACCACAGGTTGAACCTCGAACCCTGTACTGAATTTAATATCTTCTAATGCAAAGATATCGTCCGGGTTAACCATTGCAACCGTGAGCGTTTTACCTATCCTTGAAAGTGGAATGAGCTCGTACTTTGTAGCGATATTTGAAGGAATGAGTTTCAGGATACCATCTTCTATGTCCATGGTACTTAAATCAACTCCCGGCACATTGTACTGTTTTGAAAGGATTGAAATTAACTGCTTTTCCGTTATATAACCAAGCTTCATAAGATTGGTACCAAGACGACCTCCATGCACTTCCTGGTCCTTTAACGCCTTGTCAAGTTGCTCTTGAGTAACTAGATTTTCCTCTAATAGAAACTTCCCTAATTTCATTTTCTTATAATCTCAATAAATTATAGCAAAACGAGTAAAAATTGTCAAGTCTTTTTTACTGAGCTTTCCGAAAAGGACGGAAATCTCTGATTCTTCACCACGATAGATATGAAATTTTCTAACTGGGGCGGCAGATTAAAGTTAAGATTATGAGGTTTTTAATCAGTTTTTCAGAAGCTTCCATAAAAATCTATTTTTCACCCTTTTCCTTTTCTTTTATCCACAAGGCAGCATCAAGCAGATCCTCTGCAACATAATCAGGTTTAACCTTCCCTTTACTTTCCTCGCCATAACCTGTCATCACAAGAATAGTTCTTAATCCTTTCTTTTTTCCCATCTCTACATCCTCTTTTTTGTCTCCAATACAGTATGAACCGCGAAGTTGTAATTTAAGCTCATTCTCAGCTTTCTCTAATAGTCCAGTTTGGGGTTTTCTTGTGATAGACTTTTCTTCAGGGAGATCAGGGGAGAAATAGATACCATCAATTGCAATACCTTCCTTTAAGAGCAAAATCTTTAATTTCTTGTGTACCATTTCAAGTTCTCTTTCGGTGAGTATTCCCCTTTTTATGCCTGACTGGTTTGTAATAATAACAAGTTTGAATTTCATCTCTCTAAGTAATCGTAATCCCTTTACTGTTCCTTCTATCAATTCAATCTCAGAGCAATCTCTTAAATAGTGTTTCTCCTTTATTATGGTTCCATCCCTATCAAGAAAAACCGCTCTCAGTTTCACAGCAGTTCCTCCATACTCTGTTTTACATCTCCGAGTGTAATTTTTTTAAAGCATTCGTACGTTCCTTTAGAACATCTTCTCTTAAAACAGGGTGAACAAGGTAGATTTTTGTAAATCACACGACTTCTGGGATTAATGGGACCTGTCCATAGAGGAGAAGAGGAACCAAAAATAGCTATCTGCTTAACGCCAAGCGAGGCAGCAATATGCATTCCTCCAGTATCGGGAGAGATAAACAGGTTACACTTTGATATTGCAACAATTGATTCCCTGAGGGATAGCTTGCCTGTAAGGATAAAGGGCGTGCAATCTGTCATTTTGATGATTTCCTTAACAAGGTGTACTCCATCCTTAGAACCAAGTAAAACCACAGGTAACTTTTTCACTTTCATTATGTAATCTACAAGTCCTGCATACTTATCAACTTTCCAGACCTTTGCCTTGCCATAAGCACTTCCGGGATCTATTATAACAGGTTTTATGTTGTTGAAGTCAAATCTCTCAAAAATTTGTTTTCCTTCCTCATCCTTTGAAAGAAAAATTCCAGGTGTAAACCCAAGTGGGTCTCCGCTTTTAATTATAGAAAGAACAATTCTTTTGTAATTATCCAGAAGGTGTTCCTTCCTTAATTGGGGCATGGTAATGGCATCTGTGAGAAGAAATGACCTCTGTTCGCTTCTATATCCGATCCTTCTCTTAATCCCGCTTAAAGCAAAAAGAAGGGCAGATGAGAATGAATTCGGTAGTATTATTCCTATATCGCCTTTGATTTTCTTAATGCTATCCTTAAAACCTTTGAAAATAATGATATCGTTGATGTAAGGATTATTTTCAAAAATTCCGTAGACATATTCCTTCGCAACAACAATGATTTTCTCATTCTTGAAATAATCTCTTAGTGGCTTTAGAACTGCCGTTGAAACAACAGCATCACCCACCCAGTTTGGAGATCTTACAACTATTGTTCGTCTCCTCATCTTAATATTAATTTAATCAAATTTTCGCATTTCAATTTCCCCATCCTCTAACCTTTATCTTCTACCCATTCTTTATCCTTTATCCTTTTTCCTTTATCCTTGTCTTCTCATTAGCAAGTAACCTTTCTATCTCCATCCTAACTTCTTCTACATCAATTAGTTTCATACAGTCATGGTGACCCAGAGGACATATATCCGTTCCGTGAAGACTGCAGGGTCGACAGGGAAGGGGTTTTGAGACGATTACACTCTTCTGATTATACGGTGCAAACCCAAACTCCGGTACTGTAGGGCCAAAAATGGAAACAACTGGAGTGCCTACAGCAACAGCAATGTGCATCGTGCCCGAATCGGTTGAAAATAGAACATCACAGCCCTTAAGAAAAAGTGCGAGTTCTCTGATACCTGTTTTTCCTACAAGGTTGAGACATCTATTATGCAATTCTTTTTGAATTCTCTTCACAAGTGAAATTTCGCTTTTATTTCCAAACAAGACAATGTAAACATTATTTTTTTCCATTAATGTAAGAGCAAGATTTTGCAATTTTTCTAACTGCCACACCTTTGCTTTTTTTGATGCACCCGGAGCAAAACCTACAACTTTTTTCCTACCTCTCATTTTACTCAATAATTTCCCGACTTTTTCCATCTCCTTTTTCTCCAAATAAATCTTTGGCTTGTAATCATTTCCATTCTTTCCATTAAAAGTTGCAAGGTATCTATCTACTATGTGAGGAATCATTTTTCTAATATGTGACTTAACCATAAGTCTCCTCTGAAGAGAGAATTTATTGAGCCTCTTTCTTCTTGCCGCTCTACCAAGAAAAAGGAAAAACAGTGAGCGGGGAATAATATGACAGTCAATAATCATATCATACCGTTCTTCTCTAATCTTTTTAAGATATCGAATAAGATACATCAGGTTTTCACCTGAGACATTGTAGGGAATTATCCTATCTATATTCGGGTCGGTTCTGAAAAGGTCTATAAATTTTCTATCTGTAAGAAATGTCACATGAGATGATGGGTAATGATGTTTTATCTTCTGAAAGAGAGGGGTAACTAAAACAACATCACCAAGTGAACTAAATCTAATAACAAGTATCTTCATAATCAAAGTCTATATTATTTTTTTACTGAAATCAAGGAAAAAGTTAACAGCTTTTTTCATTCTTCACCTTTTTTTATTGATACTTTGGGCTTCAACATTGGAATTTTCCGAGATTCGGATCTCGAACATTGATAAGCGTATCTCAGAATAAAGACAATAAACAGGTTGGTTGTGAGGAAGAGCTTTTGGGGGAAAATTACTACTTCATTTATTTCCTTAATATCTCTTTCACCAAATCTCTTATTTCCTTGGGGGTTTTTCCCTTTCCGAGAAAATCTTTGCCAAGTCTTATTTCAAAATGGAGATGGGGAGTTTTTGATTTTGTCCCGGAACCACCCACAAAACCGATAATGTCACCTCTTGTAACCTTTCCTTTAAGTCCCTTTGAGATTCTGCTAAGATGGCAGTATCTTGTTACTATGCCATTCCCATGACTTATCCAGACCTGCCTGCCTCTAAGAACATCAAGTGTGGAATCTGGAGTAAATCCGAGATTACGTACCTCCTTCAGTAACGCTTCTCTTTTCTCAAGTTCAATATCAATATAATTCGTATCAGCTCTTATAATCTCCCCATTCGCTATTGCCAGAATTGGAGTACCATTTTCAATCTTAACACCACAGAATCCATTATAAAAATCAAACCCCTCGTGAGAACCACACCTGTAATTTCTCGGTGCATTTGGAAGTTGGTTGTTATTTTTTGTGATAGATGCACCCTTAATTGGCAAAATTGGCCCCATCTTCTTCAATGCATCTATGTACTCATCATTTGATAGTTCACTTTCAGGAACCTCTTTTTTATCCATTTGAATATCCACTTCCTTCTTATCTCCAGTTTTCACTTCACAGCTAATGCAAACGATAATCATTGAAATTATTTTACCTATTCAATCATCTTCATTTTTTATTAAACCACCTGGCTCATCAAAGATTCTGAATGCTTCACCAGAACAACATATGTAAGCAAGTTTTTCATTCTCTATATCAGGGAGTACAATATCTACACACGGATTCATTGCAATCTCTTTTGCTTTTCTTGAACCATCCTTTGTAGAAAAATAGATTTTTCCTGCCGAAACAATACAGATAAGTGGACGAATATGCGGTTTCCCTTCTTCATCAACAGTAGCAAGAAAGGCAAGATGTCTTCCATCTTTTACTATACCTTGCATATCTATTTCTTACAGCAAACAATCCTCTAAGTCAAGGAAAAAACCGTAGAGCAGACGCTGTTAAACGTGAGACTGTTGACGATAGATTAAAAAGGATGAATTTCTCAATTTCTGGTTTAGCAATTTCTATCTCGTGTCCAAACTTTATATCCTCAGTTTTATGTCCTAAGTCTAATTTCAAAATCTACAATCTGACATCAAATGCGCTGTGGTTCAATGATTACTTACCAAAACTACCCAAAAAATTATCTCATTTTAGTTGACAAAATAGGATTTTTAATGTATAGTATAAAATCTTGCAATGAACAGCATCCTGGTTAGAAAGTGAAACGCTATGAAAACAATAAGTGATTGTGGCTCATCAAAATCTTTTTTGCATGAGAGTAATAGCTAACAGTTATGCTATTCTCTACCAATGATAACAAAGGTAGCAAAGATTGAAAATAAACTTGGTATACATGCGCGACCTGCATCGTTATTTGTAAAGACTGCCGGCCAGTTTGAGAGCGACATCAGAATTGAAAAGGATGGGGTTGAGGTAAACGGAAAGAGTATTATGAGCGTTATGATGCTCGCTGCTGAGAAGGGAAGTGAAATCACAATAACAGCGGAAGGAGTTGATGAAAAAGAGGCTATCGATTCACTCATAAAACTCGTTGAGGAGAGAAAGTTTGATGAAGAATGATATTATATTGAGAGGCATTGCTGCTTCTCCAGGTATTGCTATAGGACCTGCTTTTCTTTTCGAAGAGAGGAGTATCCTTCTTGAGGGAGCTTTGCAACCAGTACGTGATATAGATAAAGAAATAAAAAAATTCAAAACGGCAATTAGGAAATCAAAAAAAGAACTCGAGGACATAAAGAGAAACCTGGTAAAAAAACTTGGTCTTACAAAGGCAAATTTTCTTGATGTCCAAATACTTGCATTAGAAGACACCTGGATATTCGACGAAACAATAAAAAGGATACGAGAAGAAAAAAAGGAGGCAATACGTGCAGTAAAGGAGATAAGTAAGGGTCTCCTTGCAAAATTCAAAGAGATAGACGACCCCTACCTAAAAGAAAGAGCTTGTGATATAAAGGATGTAACAAAGCGGATTATAAAAAATTTAATAGATAAGAAGGACAAAGCAATCAGTTTTCCAGAAAAGATGATTATCCTTGTTGCCAACAATCTTTCTCCATCGGATACAGCACAACTCGAAAAGGAGAAGGTGCTTGCATTTCTTACCGACCTCGGTGGTAGAACTTCTCATACTGCAATTATGGCAAGAGCGCTTGAAATCCCTGCAGTTGTTGCCTTAAGAGAGATTACTGATAATATATTTGCGGGTGTGAAAATTATTGTAGATGGATATGCAGGTGTTGTAGTCGTAAATCCAACTGAAAAAACTCTTAAAAACTTCGAGGAAAAAAGGAACCATCTTTTAGATATAGAAAAGGAACTCCTTGGTTTAAGGGACCTACCTGCTACAACTGTAGATGGCTATACCATTGATTTATCCGCAAATATTGAGTTCACAAGTGATGTTGATTCTGCCAAAAACCACGGAGCACGGGGTATAGGGCTTTACAGAACTGAATTCCTATATCTCACTCAAATGGAATTACCCGATGAGGAGTTACAATTTAAGATCTATAAAAATGTAGTTGATAAGATTTACCCTGAAACTGTCATCTTCAGAACCCTTGATCTTGGTGGTGATAAGATTTTCGATAATACTACACCTGAACCGAATCCCTTCCTTGGATGGAGGGCAATACGCTTCTCACTAAAAAGAAAAGATATCTTCAAGACACAACTTCGTGCTATCCTGCGTGCAAGTTACAGAAAATCAGTAAGGATTATGTTTCCAATGATTACAGACTTAAATGAGGTGAAAGAAGCAAAACGGATAGTACGAGAGGTTGCAGATGAACTGGATAAAAAAGGAATTAAATATGATAGAGAACTTGAGATTGGTATAATGGTCGAAGTCCCTTCTGTTGCAATTCTTGCAGATGAATTCGCAAAAGAGGCTGATTTCTTCTCTATTGGTACAAATGACCTGACTCAGTATCTCCTTGCAGTCGACAGAACAAACGAACTTGTTGCTTCACTATATGATCACCTACATCCTTCAGTACTCAGAACCATAAAAATTATTGTTGAGTCAGCACATCGAAACAGTAAATGGGTTGGTGTTTGTGGTGAAATTGCGGGAGACCCCCTGGCAATCCCTGTTCTTTTAGGACTGGGGGTAGATGAGCTCAGTGCAGCACCTATAGTAATACCTGAGGTCAAAAAGGTCATCAGAACCCTGAGCCTCAAGGAATCAAAGGAGATTGCAAATAAATGTATCGGTTTCTCAACCTCAAAAGAGGTTAGGAATTTCCTACGTGACATTATAAATACAAAACTTACAGCAATAAAAGAACTCATACTTGGAGAAGATTACACCAAAAAAAAATGATGCAATCCTGAGGGGGAGTATAATGGTTAGTGAAGAATATGATATTTCAGGAATGAAGGAAAAGATAAAAGGACTTCCAGACCAGATTATGAATTCCTGGGAAAAAGGTCAATCCGTTGAAATAAAAGGAAAGCCAAGAAACTTAGTAGTTACTGGCATGGGCGGTTCTGGCATTGCAGGTGACCTTCTAAGTGATCTTCTTTTTCAAGATCTTGGGATTCCTTTAATGGTCAACAGGGGATACGACCTTCCTTTCTTTGTTAATGAGGAAACCCTTCTTTTTGTATCAAGCTATTCGGGAAATACAGAGGAGACACTTTGCTCTTTGAATGAAGGGTTAAGAAGGAAAGCAATAATAGTTGTTTTCACAAGCGACGGAGAGATTGCGAAAACAGCAGAGCATAACAACCTTCCAAGAATAGAATTTCCAACAGGCTACCCACCAAGGAGTGCTCTCGGTTTCTCGTTCTTTTCAATGTTGGGTCTCATTAAAAAATTCTTTGCAATTTCTTTGGACAATAAGGATATAGAAAATTTAATCCTAACGTTATCAAAATTAAGGGATAAACTCACACGTCAAAATAACGAAATCACCAAACTTGCAGAAACGCTCGTGAATCAAATACCTCTCATATATATCACCCAAAGGCTTAGATCTGTTGCATTTAGGTGGCAGACACAGATAAATGAGAACAGCAAAACATTCGCTCATATAAATGTTATTCCAGAAGCAAATCATAATGAGATAGTAGGGCTTGAATTTCCACGGGAGAAGATAAAACAAATGCATTTGATATTGCTGAGAACGGAAAACTATGAAAACAAACAGATAAAAAAACGATTACGTATAACAGAGGATTTACTTAAAAATTCGGTTGGAAACATAACAACAGTAAATGCAGATGGAAATAATAAACTTGAGGATATGTTTTCTTTAATCTACAAAGGTGATTTTCTTAGTTACTACATCTCCCGTATTCTCAAAATAGACCCGACACCTGTAAAAAGAATTGATTTGCTAAAAAGAAGGCTAAAGAGCTAAAATGAAAGGTCTGAAGGTCATACTTCCAGTCGCAGGTAGTGGAACCCGATTAAGACCTCATACTCTTACAAGACCTAAAGTCCTCCTTGGGGTTGCTGGAAAACCGATTCTTGGCCATATTATGGAAGAAATTATTAATCTTCCTCTAAGCGAAGTAATTTTTATTGTAGGTCATCTTGGTAAACAAATTGAAACATACATTACATCGAACTTCAGAGTAAAAACCCGTTTTATCTTCCAGAAAGAACAAAAAGGACTGGGCCATGCTATATATCTAACAAAAGAATTTATAGAATCGGACGATGATTTAATTATCATCCTTGGAGATACTATTTTTGAAGTAAATCTCAATGATATAATAAAAAGTAAAATGTCGATTATCGGTGTAAAAGAGGTAGAAAACCCGAGTAGGTTTGGTGTCGTACAACTAAAGGATGGAAAAGTAAAGGGTTTTGTCGAAAAGCCAGAGAAATTCATCAGCAACCTCGCAATTGTCGGCATATATTTTATAAAACAACCAAAAGAACTCCTCAATGGATTAGAGGAAATTATTAAGAACGGTTTACAGACGAGAGGTGAATTTCAATTGACAGATGGGCTTCAGAGCCTCGTTGAAAAAGGACATGAAATTGGTATCTTTCCTGTTGAAGGATGGTTTGATTGTGGAAAACCAGAAACCCTGCTTGCAACAAATCAACATCTATTGGAAAAGTATCACAAAGAGGTAACCATTAAGGGCTCATTTATTATTCCTCCGGTTCTCATTGGAAAAGATGTAAAAATAAAAAGGTCGATTATTGGTCCTTACGTCTCAATAGAAGCAGGTTGCAGAATCGATGATTCCATTATTAAAAACAGTATTATATATTCAAACTCATCTGTTTCAATGAGTATCCTTTTTGATTCTATAATCGGTGAATTTGTAACTGTTAAAGGTTCATTACAATCTCTCAACGCAGGAGATTTTCCTCAAATTGTTCAGAGACAAAAGAAACAAGAAGCATAAAATTAAAAAATGACAAAAGAAATAGACGCAGAAGTAGCAGGAAACGCAATTACCCAATTACCTATTAACCTAATCACGAAAAAATGAGATTGCTTCGTAAGACAGTATGAAATAGAACTCGTAATGACGTCTAATGACTCAATAACTTAATAACATAATAACTCAATAATTATATGTTGAATCTACGTCCAAATTAAGCCATCAAATAAGAGGGGGTGAAAATGGTAGAAAAAAGACTTTTAACATCTGAATCTGTAACAGAAGGTCACCCTGATAAGTTATGCGACCAAATATCGGATTCTGTTCTCGATGTGATTATGGAGAACGACCCAAATGGTAGAGTCGCATGTGAAACATTTGTATCAAGAGGACTCGTGATGGTAGGAGGGGAGATAACAACCACTATTTATGTAGACATTCCAAAGGTTGTAAGAAAACTTGTGAAAGATGTTGGTTATACAGATCCTGCACTTGGATTTGATTATGAAACCTGTGCAATAATTACCTGTGTTCAAGAGCAGTCTCCCGATATTGCACTTGGGGTTGACATAGGTGGTGCAGGAGACCAGGGAATGATGTTTGGCTATGCAGTGGATGAAACAGAAGAGCTGATGCCGCTTCCTATCATGCTTGCACACAAACTTGTAAGGAGATTGACCGAGGTTAGGAAAACAAAGACAGTAAATTATTTAAGACCAGATGGAAAATCCCAGGTAACAGTAGAATACGAGGATGGAAAACCAGCTAGGGTAGATACTATCTTAATATCTGCGCAGCATGCACCGTCAGCAAAAGAAGAAAGACTCAAAGAGGATATAATTAATAAAGTTATCAAGGTAATTGTCCCTGAAGAAATGATAGACAGCAAAACAAAATTCTTTGTAAACCCAACAGGCAGGTTCGTTGTTGGCGGTCCTCAGGGTGATACAGGAATCACAGGAAGGAAAATAATGGTTGACACATATGGCGGTCTTGGACGACATGGAGGCGGATGCTTTTCAGGAAAGGACCCCTCCAAGGTAGACAGATCGGCTTCATACATTGCACGATATATTGCAAAGAATATTGTAGCAGCTGGGATTGCTAAAAAATGTGAACTCCAATTATCCTATGCAATTGGAAAGGCTGAACCGGTAAGTGTTTCTGTTGATACTTTTGGCACAGGCAAAGTGAGCGATAGCAAGATAACGAAAGTTGTTCGTAACCTTTTTGACCTGACGCCCAACGGTATTATAACAAAACTTGAACTAAGAAGGCCAATATACCGTAGGACTGCATGCTATGGTCATTTTGGTAGGATTGAGGAAGGTTTTTCATGGGAAAAAACTGATAAGGTTGATGAATTAAAGCGTGCATTATCGTTGTAACAATAGAAAGGAGCATATATGGATTTTGATATTAAAGACACAAAACTAAAAAAGAGCGGGAAACTGAAGATAGAATGGGCAGACAGAAATATGCCTGTCTTGGAATCCATAAGGGAGGATTTCAGAAAAAAGAAATCTCTAAAAGGTTTGCGCATTGCAGCCTGTCTTCATGTAACAAGCGAAACCGCTAACCTTGTAAGAACACTAAAAGTGGGTGGTGCAAGGGTTACTCTAACAGCCTCAAATCCACTATCAACACAGGACGATGTGGCAGCATCACTTGTAAAGGATTATAATATACCTGTTTTTGCAATAAAAGGAGAAGATGATAAGACCTATTACAAACATATAGACGCTGCACTGAGTATCAAGCCAAACATAACAATGGATGACGGAGCAGACCTTATATCCACTCTCCATTTAAAGAAAAAGAAACTACTTGATGGAGTTATTGGTGGAACTGAGGAAACAACAACAGGTGTTGTACGGTTGAGAAGTATGGCTAAAGAGGGTATTCTACAGTATCCTATCATTGCTGTCAATGACTCATACACAAAATATCTTTTTGATAACCGCTATGGCACAGGCCAGAGTACAGTCGATGGTATTCTCAGAGCAACGAACATATTGTTTGCAGGTTCAACCGTTGTTGTCGCAGGCTATGGATGGTGTGGAAGGGGTTTTGCTCTAAGGGCAAAAGGTTTAGGAGCTAATGTCATCGTTACGGAAGTAGATTCTGTAAAGGCACTTGAGGCGGCTATGGATGGTTTCCGAGTACTTCCTATGAAAGAAGCTGCCCCTCTTGGAGAACTTTTTGTCACATTAACAGGTGATATAAATGTTATAGATATTGAGCATTTCAAGAGAATGAAGGACGGTGCAATCGTCGCAAATTCAGGTCATTTTGATGTGGAAATCAACAAAAAGGGACTAAAGAAAATCTCGAAATTAAAAAGAAAAGTTAGACCATCTGTTGAGGAATATACATTAAAAAACGGTAAAAAGATTTTCCTTCTTTCGGAGGGAAGACTTGTTAATCTTTCATCTGCAGAGGGTCATCCCGCCTGTGTTATGGATATGTCATTTGCTAATCAGTCAAAGGCGGCTCTATATTTAAAACAAAACGGAAAATATCTCGGTAAAAAAGTGTATAAACTGCCAGACGAGATTGACATAGAGATAGCACGTCTAAAGTTAAAGCGCCTTAAAGTTCGTTATGATAAGCTAACAAAGGAACAGGAGGAATACCTTTCTTCATGGAAGATAGGAACATAAAATACACATTTAAGGTGTTAAGTAGTTATTAAGTTAACGAGTAATTATGAAATGAAAACGAAGATGTAAACCTGTTTGTAACCGCAAGCTTCAGCCCGCGTAAATGTTGCGATATGAAAATAAAAAAGTTCGAAATTTCTATTTCTTATCTTCGGTCTCATATCTTATGCCTGAACTAAATGTTTAATGAAGGAGATGAATATGGATAGAAAAAAGGTTATTATTATGGGGGCTGCTGGAAGGGATTTCCATAACTTTAATACCTTCTTCAGAGATAACAGTGAATATGAAGTAATCGGTTTCACTGCTACACAAATACCCAACATTGAAGGAAGGAAGTATCCAAAGGAGCTTGCAGGAGAACTCTATCCTGATGGAATACCTATTTTTCCAGAAAATGAACTAACTTCATTAATAAAGGATAAAAACGTTGAGTTCGTTGTTTTCTCTTACAGCGATGTTTCACACACCTATGTGATGCATAAAGCATCAGAGGTGTTAGCAGCAGGAGCACATTACTTACTCCTTGGCTCTAAAGATACAATGCTAAAATCTGAAAAGCCTATCATCGCTATATGTGCTGTCCGTACAGGTAGTGGAAAAAGTCAGACAACAAGAAGGGTTACAGACATACTGGCAGCTCATGGAAAGAAAGTGGTTGTTATTAGGCACCCAATGCCTTATGGTGATTTGAAGGAACAGATAGTTCAGCGTTTTTCAAAATATGAAGATCTTGAAAAACATAAATGCACAATTGAAGAGAGAGAAGAGTATGAACCCCACATTGAAAAAGGTATTGTAGTTTACGCCGGTGTCGATTACGAAAAAATCTTGAGAGAAGCAGAGAATGAGGCAGATATAATCCTGTGGGATGGTGGCAACAATGATATTCCATTTTACAAACCAGACCTCCACATTGTAGTTCTGGATCCTCTGAGAGCGGGGCACGAACTGTTATATCATCCAGGAGAAACGAACCTGAGAATGTGCGATGTTGCAATTATCAACAAAATAGATAGTGCAAAAAAGGCTGATGTGGAGAAAGTAAGGAAAAACATTAAAGATGTTAATCCAGATGCAACAATCATTGAAGCAAACTCACCAGTTAGCGTGGATAAACCAGATCTTATTAAAGATAAAAAGGTTCTTGTTATAGAAGATGGTCCTACACTTACACACGGTGGGATGTCTTATGGTGCAGGATTTGTAGCAGCAGAGAGAGCAGGGGTGCAAGCGGTTGTTGATCCGCGACCTTTTGCAGTTAGAACTATAAAAGAGACATTCAATAAATATCCTCAGACAGGTAAAATACTCCCAGCAATGGGTTACGGAGAGGAACAGATAAAGGATCTTGAAGAAACAATAAATTCATCACCTGTTGATGCTGTGATTATAGCCACACCCATTGATCTTTCTAAACTTATCAAAATAAATAAACCAAGCGTTCGGGTAAAGTATAAACTCGAAGAGATAGGTGACATAACCCTCTCTAATGTCTTGAATCCTTTTTTAAGGTAATGATAGGGAAAAAAGCAGTTGTCGCACTTGGCGGAAACGCCTTGATTAAGAAGGGTCAAAAGGGCGACATACATGAACAGTTTGCGAATGCAAGGGAAAGCTTGGTCGGTATTGTAGACCTTATAAATGAAGGTTATAAGATAGCGATAACACATGGGAACGGTCCACAGGCAGGTGCTGAACTCATAAAAAACGAATGCGCAAGGAAAGAAATTCCACCACTTCCATTAGGTTGTATAGATGCAGAAACAGAAGGATGGATGGGATATATGATAGAGCAATCCCTTCAGAATCGTCTAAAAAGGGAAGGTATCAAGAGAAGTGTCGTAACGATCATCACACAGGTAATCGTTGATAAGAACGACCCGTCTCTTAATAAACCAACAAAGTTTGTCGGTCCATCATACAAAAAAGAAGAACTTGATGAATTGTTAGATAAGGGTTGGATTATAAAAATAGACAAATCACGAGGATTTCGGCGGGTTGTACCTTCTCCAAAACCAATCGAAATCGTTGAAAAAGAGGCGATTAAGCATCTTGTAGATTCTGGAATTATTGTCATCGCTGCAGGTGGAGGAGGTATCCCGGTCTATATCGAAGACGATGGTACATACGAAGGTTTAGATGCAGTTATCGATAAAGACAGGGCATCCGCTGTTCTCGCACATGATATTGAAGCTGAACTCCTTGTTATCCTCACAGACGTTGACGCTGTTTATTCAAACTTCAACACGGAAAAAGCAAAACCCATCAGAAAAATGGATATAGAAAAGGCTGAAGAATACCTGAAGGGTGGTGAATTCTCCGCCGGCACAATGAGACCAAAGATTGAAGCAGCCATCAATTTCTTGAATTCAGGTGGGAAGGAAGTAATCATTGGCTCGCTTCACGAGGCAAAAGCGGCTGTTGACAAACTTTCGGGAACACTCTTAGTTCCATAGAATATGTATGTTTTAGATGAGAAACGGAGAAAGGGTGTATCGGAGAAACGGGGATATGACTTAAGGTTTAATGACTTAATTACAATTAAAACAATACATTTTAAGCATAAATCTATATAAAGAGGAGATAGATGGAAAAGACATTGTTTTTCATTAAACCTGATGCAGTTAAAAGAAATATAGTTGGGAAGATTCTTAAAATAGTAGAAGAAGAAGGATTTAAGATCGTTCAACTCAAAATGCTAAGATTTAGCAAAAAGACTGCATCCAATTTTTATGCAATTCACAAAAGAAAACCTTTCTTTGATGATCTCATTAAGTACATTACCTCCTCAGAATGTGTTGCATCTGTTCTTGGGAAAGAAAATGCGGTTAATGAATTGCGGAAACTGGTTGGAGAAACAGACCCACTGAAATCACCCCCTGGAACAATAAGAAGATGTTACGGAACTGATATTCAAAGGAACGCTGTTCATGCATCAGATTCAGTTGAAAATGCAAAGATAGAAATCTCTATAATTTTCGGGGAATAGGAAAATTTGCAACAACAGAAACTATGGACGAAGAAAAATAACATTAACAGGGATTGTAAGAGAATAGATGAGATAATAAATAAAAATTAAACGAAATTAGGAAAATGGAAAATGTTCTTAACAGACGAAAATGCGAAAATGGAAGTTACGAAAATTAAAACAAAGGGTACAATAAACAATTTCAAATTTCTCAATTCCGGGTCTATCAATTGCCCAATTTCTAAAAACCCCTGTTGATAATAAAATAGAATGCTCCATATGCTATCTGCGATCTATGCAATCTCTCTGGCTAAATGAATAAAAATTATGAATGATATTATTGTTTTAACATTAAATTGTGGTAGTTCCTCGGTAAAATACCAGTTGTATAACTGGAACAAGCGGACAATCATGTGCAAAGGTATAGTCGAAAGGATAATAATCGGTGGTACATTTATAAAGCATGAGGTGCCAGGTAAAACAACGCACAAAAAGAAGAAAGAGTGTGCAGACCACAAGGAAGCAATTCAACTTGTTATAGAAACAATCATCAATGGAAAAGAACCAGTAATTAATGATCTTTCTAAAGTTAAGGCGTGCGGGCACAGGGTTGTGCATGGAGGTGACAAATTTGTGAAATCTACTCGAATATCCCAGAAAGTGCTCGAAACCTTTGAGGAATTAAAAGATCTCGCACCACTCCACAATCCTCCTAATATCACAGGAATAAAAGCATCAATGGAACTCATGCCAGATATTCTACATATCGCGGTTATGGATACAGCATTCCTTCAAACCTTGCCCAGGAAGGCATACACATATGCGGTTCCTTACGAATGGTATGAAAAATATAAGGTAAGGAGATACGGTTTTCACGGCACTTCTCATCTTTATGTTTCGAGAAGGGCTGCTGTGCTCTTAAAAAAAGCGAAAGATGAAGTCAATCTAATAACCTGCCATATTGGTAATGGTGTGAGTTTTACCGCAATCAAAAAGGGTGTAGCAGTTGACCATTCAATGGGTTTTACACCTCTTGAGGGACTTGTAATGGGTACGCGTTCTGGTGATATTGACCCTGCAATAATAAGCTACATCTCTGAAAAAGAAGGGTTTACAGCATCACGAATAGTATCCATTCTTAATAGGAAAAGTGGTATACTTGGAATAACAGGAAAATTTACTGATAGAAGGGATGTAACAGAAGCAATGAAAAAAGGAGATGACAAGGCAAAACTTGCCTTTAATATAGAGACATACAGAATAAAAAAATATATTGGAGCCTACATGGCTGTTCTCGGTAATGTAGATGCAATCGTTTTCACTGCAGGTGCAGGAGAAATGTCTTATGAATTGAGAGAAGCAGCACTGGATGGACTTGAGTGCTTTGGAATAAAAATCAATAAAGAAATAAATAGAAAGGCAGTAAGCAGAAATCATGAATTTACGATCTCAAGTGATTCATCAAAGGTAAAAGTTTTTGTCATACCTACAGATGAAGAAACGGTTTTTACAGAGGATGTAGTTGCAATACTTAAAGGAGAATATACTGATCCTCAGACATACAATTACTCTTTTGAAAAACCATCATACATAAACAGGATGAGGGAAGAGGCTTACAGAAAAGAAAGGGGATTAAATGAACCAAATCATTGATAAAAAGAGACTTGCGGAAGGAATAAATCTTTTTGAAATAGAGGCACCACTTATTGCAAGAAAAAGAAAACCTGGTCAGTTTGTCATTATAAGAATTGATGAGAACGGGGAAAGAATCCCTTTGACAATTGCTGATGTAAATAAAGAAAAGGGAATTATAACCATTGTCGTCCAGGTTGTTGGTAAAACTACTGAACATCTTGGAACATTAAGTCCCGGCGATAGTCTGCTCGATGTTGTCGGACCTCTTGGTCAGCCTACACATATTGAGAAATTTGGAACAGTTGTTGCAATCGGTGGAGGAGTTGGACATGCAGTTTGTTTTCCCATAGCAAAAGGAATGAAGGACGCAGGGAATTACCTCATAACAATAGTAGGTGCAAGAACAAAGGGCCTAATTATACTGGAGGAAGAGACAAAAAAATTCTCAGATGAATTTTACATTACAACGGACGATGGTTCTTATGGGAAAAAAGGACTTGTAACAGACCAGCTAAAGGAACTTTTAGAAGGAGGGAAAAAAATTGACCTTGTTCTTGCAGCCGGTCCTGCAATTATGATGAAATTTGTATCTTTGATGACAAAGGAATATGGGATAAAAACGATCGTGAGCCTTAATTCTATTATGGTAGACGGAACAGGAATGTGTGGTGTTTGCAGGGTGGAAGTGGGAGGCAAAACAAAATTCGCCTGTGTTGATGGACCAGAATTTGATGGACATGAGGTAAATTATGACCTTCTTATGAAAAGGCTCGCAACATACAAAGAAGAGGAAAAACTTGCATATGATAGATACATGCAGAAAATCAAGGATAAAGGAAAAGAAATGTAGCGTTGGGGCTTGTCCCCAACAAAGAACAGAAAAATGATAGAATAAAGAGAGGATTAAACAATGGTGGAAAAAAAGAAAAAAAAGAAGAAAAAGAGACCACCGCGACAGGAGATGCCAAGACAGGATCCAAAGGAGAGGAGAATGAATTTTAACGAGGTAGCACTTGGATTCTCTGAGGAGACAGCAGTCATTGAAGCAAGCAGATGTATTGGTTGTCCAAAGCCAGAATGCATTGATGGGTGTCCTGTTTTCGTTGATATCCCTGAATTTATAAAACTTGTGCAGGAAAAAAAGTTTGTAGAAGCATCAAAAAAGATAAAAGAGACCAACATCCTTCCTGCTATTTGTGGAAGGGTTTGTCCACAGGAGACGCAATGTGAAATCGTATGTGTTCTCAGCAAAATAGACAAACCTGTTGCAATTGGAAGGCTTGAAAGATTTGTTGCTGATTATGAAGCAGCAGCTGGAGAGGTAGAGATTCCTCCTAAGTCTGAACCGAAGGGGAAAAAGGTGGCAGTTGTTGGCTCAGGTCCCGCAGGGCTGACCGTTGCTGGTGAACTTGCAAAGATGGGGTATGAAGTAATAATCTTTGAGGCACTTCATAAACCGGGTGGTGTTCTTGTATATGGCATCCCGGAATTCAGACTTCCAAAGGCAATAGTGGCAAGGGAGGTAGATTTTGTCGAGAAATTGGGTGTAGAGCTAAAAACAAATTTTGTTGTTGGACGAACAGTTACAGTCGAGGAATTCTTTGACCAGGGTTATGGTGCTGTTTTCCTTGGGTTAGGAGCTGGTCTCCCTTGGTTTCTGAACCTTCCAGGTATAAATCTTGTTGGTATATACTCAGCAAATGAATTCCTGACAAGAAGTAATCTGATGAAAGCATACCTTTTCCCTGAATACGATACACCCCTAAGGGTTGGCAAAAAGGCAGTAGTGATAGGGGGAGGGAATGTTGCAATGGATTCTGTGAGAACAGCTTTAAGGCTTGGTGCAAAGGAAACACACATAATCTACAGAAGGTCGAGAAAGGAGATGCCGGCAAGAGAAGAGGAGATAGAGAATGCAGAAGCAGAGGGTGTAATCTTTGATTTTCTTGTAAACCCTGTGGAATTCCTTGGAGATAAAGAGGGAAGAGTTTGCGGTATGAAACTTATCCGAATGGAACTTGGTGAACCCGATGAGAGTGGAAGGAGGAGACCTGTCCCTATCGAGGGCAGCGAATTTGTCTACAATTGTGATACAGTTGTTATTGCAATCGGTCAGGGACCGAATCCTCTTGCATTAAGCACTATGAAAGATTTAAAACTTAACAAATGGGGTTATATAGTTGCAGATATTGAGACATGTAAGACCTCTATGAAAGGTGTTTTTGCAGGCGGTGATATTGTTACTGGAGAAGCAACGGTAATAGAGGCAATGGGATTTGGATGGAGAGCATCCATTGCAATTGACAAGTACTTTACCACAGGGGAATGGTAGTTTACCCGTACTTTCTTCAAAAGTGCAGGTTCGTTTGAATCGTTTGAGCGTTTGCAACGTTTAGTTCGTTAATGATTTATTCGTCATTGCGAGTTTATCTTCTTTAATGAACCCCTTCCCTTACAGTCTCTTTTTAACGGGGCTCGCAATGACATGGAGAGGGAAAGTGCCATGAGTGGAACAACTGAACATTATGAATGCGCTGTAATAGGCGGCGGGCATGCAGGTTGTGAAGCCGCACTCGCTGCTGCGAGAATGGGATGTAATACCATTCTTATAACGATAAATTCTGATAGGATTGGTCAGATGTCCTGTAACCCCTCTGTTGGAGGACTTGCAAAAAGTCACCTTGTTTTTGAAATTGACGCACTCGGCGGAGAAATTGGCTTCAATACAGATAAAACGGGAACACAGTTCAGAATGCTCAATACGTCAAAAGGAGCTGCAGTCTGGTCGTTAAGGGCACAGGTTGATAGGGTTGCCTACAGGGAAGAGATGAGGAAGACAATTGAGAGTGAAAAAAATCTTACAGTAAAGGAGGCCATTGCAGAAAAAGTCCTTATTGAAAAAGGAAAGGTGATTGGTATTGCTACCACGACGGGAATGGAATACAGAACAAAGACTGTAATCCTTGCAACCGGGACATTTCTCAACGGGCTTATCCATATTGGATTAGACCATTTCCCTGCTGGAAGAGCAGACGAACCTCCCTCTGAAGGTCTATCGAATGCTTTATCGGAAATAGGTCTTTCGTTGGGAAGACTGAAAACAGGAACATCTGCAAGGGTTTCAGGAAAATCAATAGATTTTTCCACTCTACAATCACAGTTCGGAGATAAACATCCAGAACATTTTTCTATGAGAACAGAATATTTCAATCCTGAACAGTTGCCATGCTATATCACATCTACAAACAAGCAAACACACAGCATTATTCTAAAAAACCTCGATAGGTCTCCTCTTTTTACAGGCATTATAAAAGGGAAAGGACCAAAGTACTGTCCATCCATTGAGGATAAGGTTGTTCGATTCAGGGAAAGGAAATCACATCAGGTTTTTCTTGAACCTGACGGTAGAACAACAGATGTCTTTTATCTCAATGGACTTTCCACATCACTTCCGGAGGATGTCCAAAGAAAAATGCTCAGAACAGTAAAAGGACTTGAAAATGTGAAGATTATAAGACCAGGTTATGGAATAGAATACGATTTTGTCTACCCAACACAGATATTTCCAACACTTGAGACCAAAAACATAAAAGGTCTTTTTCTTGCAGGTCAGATAAATGGAACTTCAGGATACGAAGAGGCTGCTGCGCAAGGGTTTATGGCAGGTATAAATGCAGTATTGAAAATAAAGGGAGAGAAACCATTTGTTCTTTCAAGGAATGAAGCATACATTGGAGTTTTAATAGACGACTTGATTACAAAGGAGGTAAAAGAGCCGTACAGGATGTTTACCTCGCTTGCAGAGTTCAGATTGCTTTTACGACAGGACAATGCGGATACTCGTCTTCTTAAATACGGTGTTAGATTTGGCCTTGTCGAAAAGAAAGAGATGACGAGGCTCAAGAAGAGAGAGAAAGAGATAAAGAAGACAATTGAAAACTTTAAAAAAACCATTGTTGTTCCCAAAGAGATAAATGAAATCCTTAGAAAAAGGAAATCAAGTGAGATAACCGAGGCAAGACCGCTGTTTCAGATAATAAAGAGACCCGAAGTCTCTATTTCAGATATTGAAAAAATAACAGGAAAACTTGCTCCAGAGGTTGCAAAACGGGTGGAGATATTTGCAAAGTATGATGGCTATATAGAAAGGCAGGAACTGCAAATCAAAAAAATGAAGGAACTTGAGAATACGCATCTACCGATAAATATTGATTACACAACATTAAAAGGAATCTCAAAAGAGGCAGCAGAGAAACTCAATGAAATAAAACCGCTTACCCTTGGTCAGGCATCGAGGATTTCAGGTGTCCGCACCTCCGACATCTCCCTTCTCATGGTCCACCTTAAACGGATGAAAACAAAACCAACCACAAATGAACACAGATAATCATCATATTTCTTTATAAAAAATTAACAGAAAAAATTATTAAAGCGATCTATGAAGTCCATAACATATTAGGTTCTGGATACCTTGAGTCCATCTACAAAAA
>SOIS01000069.1 GCA_004375965.1 Candidatus Cloacimonadota bacterium
TCAGATTAAAACCCAGATTATAGAGTCTTTGAATCTTTTTTTAATGACCTCTAATCCAAACCTTGACAAATGGTGAAGAATGTATTATATATGAAGATATGAAACAATGTGTTAATTTGGAGTACAAAAACTCCCGTTTTTGCATGCAACGACATCGTCGTTGCACTCCATATATAATGAGTCTTATTATGAGATTATATCTTAATGTATGCTTTGAAATTAGATATTTTAGATTTGAAACGTATTATAAAAGCAGGAGATTTATATGCTACGATTTTCTTTGAGAACAAAACTAATACTTAGCTTTTCATTAGTCATTGTGATTGGGGTATTTTTGTCTGTAATCATTGGCATAAGTTTGATTGGTAATACAATTATAAGACAGGCACAAGATAAGGTAAGACTCGATCTAAACTCTGCACGAGAAGTATATCAGAAAGAAAGTGAAAGCATTAAATGCTTAATTCGTTTAACTGCTCGAAGATTTTTTATAAAAGATGCAATCTTAAAGAACGATACAGAGAAGATAAGAGAGGAATTGCAAAGAATTAGAAAAAGTGAATCCTTGGATATCCTGACATTGACTGATGAAAAAGGATATGTCAAGGTAAGAGCACGAAATCCTGCAGTCCGCGGAGATCGACTAAATGACGGGATTATAAACTTGGTATTGTTGAATAAACAACCCGGTGTATCAACTCGAATTTTTCCTCAGGAGGAATTGGAAAAAGAAGGTACAGATCTCGCTGAGCAAGCAAGAATTAAGTTGGTTCCAACACCTAAGGCAAAACCGAGGGAAGGAAAAGTTGAGGTTTCTGGAATGATGATTATATCAGCAGCACCTGTTATTGGCTATGATGAAAATTTAATCGGTGTGCTCTATGGCGGTAAATTACTTAATCGAAACTACGAGATGGTAGATAAGGTAAAGGACATAGTTTACAGGGGAGAACAATATAAAGGAAGAGACATAGGAACGGCTACTATTTTCCAAGGAGACTTACGTATCTCTACGAATGTCAGAAATGCTGATGGTACAAGAGCTATCGGGACTCGAGTATCGGAAGAAGTTTTCGATCAGGTGATAGGAAAAGGTATCCCTTGGATTGGTAGGGCGTTTGTAGTGAATGCTTGGTACAGAACTGCATATGAACCCATAAGGGATATAGAAGGAAAAATTATTGGTATGCTCTATGTGGGAATGCTCGAGGCGCCATATGTTGATTTAAGGAATCGTGTTGTATTTATTTTTTTAGGAATCGCACTCTTCGGTGTAATTCTTTTATCAATAATAGCGTACTATACAACCAACAGCATTACAAGACCGATTAAAGAATTGGTATTTGCTACCAGTAAGGTAACAGATGGTGATCTATCTTCAAGGGTAGAGATTAATTCGCATGATGAAATTGGAGAGTTAGCAGATTCTTTTAATAAAATGACTACAAGTCTTTCAAAATATGAGAAGGAATTAAAGGGGTGGGCAGAAACACTCGAAATAAAGGTGAAGGAAAGGACAGAAGAACTTGAGTCTACTCAAAAGCAGTTGATTCAGTCTGAGAAACTTGCTTCCCTTGGCAAAATGGCAGCGGGTGTTGCACACGAGATAAATAACCCTCTTACTGCTGTTTTGACATTCTCCAAGCTTCTCTTAGATGACTTAGATAAGGATGACCCACAGCAGGAAGACCTTCAGACAATAGTAGACGAAACACTTAGATGTCGTGATATAGTCAGAAGTCTGCTCGACTTTTCCCGTGAAACAAAATCTAAAAAGATTCCAGAGAACATAAACAATATTATAGAAAATACACTTTTTCTCATTGAACATCAGGCTACTTTTCACGATATTAAAATAGATAAAAAGTTATCTTCCGGGTTACCAAAAATTCCTCTGGATGCAAGTCAGATTAAACAGGTTTTCATGAATATGTTCTTGAATGCTGCAGAGGCAATGTCAGGTCGCGGGACTCTCACTATTACTTCCTCATATGATGACAATAAATTTTTAGTTATAAATATAAAGGATACAGGCTGCGGTATCCCTGAAAAGGATATCAACAAGCTCTTTGACCCTTTCTTTACCACGAAGAAGGTTGGAAAGGGAACAGGGCTTGGATTAGCTGTAACCTATGGAATCATAAAAAGCCACCAGGGTCTCATTGAAGTGAAAAGCACAGTAGGAGAGGGGACTGAATTTATAATAAAATTTCCTGTTAAGCCGTTAAAATTCGAGGAGAAATGAAGTGAACACTGGACGAATACTTGTTGTTGACGATGAACTTGTAGTTTGCAGGAGTGTTAAGAAAGTTCTTGCGAAGAAAGGACATAGTGTAGAAATGGCGCAACGTGGCAAAGACGCATTGCGTATGATTGACAGTGATGAATTTGATATACTAATAGTAGACTTAAAAATGCCTGGGATGGATGGAATGGAAGTCCTTAAGAATGTAAAAAAGACACATCCCGAAGTTATTGTTTTGATGATTACAGGCTATGCAACTGTTGAAACTGCTGTTGAGGCGATGAAGTTAGGAGGTTTTGATTATATCCCTAAACCCTTCTCTCCGGATGAACTCTCCATAACCGTTGAAAAAGCATTGGAAACAAGACGTTTAAAGAACGAAAATCTTCTACTCAAAAGAAGGCTTAAAGATGTAAAATTTCCTGGCATAGTCGGTAATTGCAAGAAGATGAGAGAGGTTTTCGAGTTGATAGAAAAGGTTGCTCCCACATCAGCGACGGTGCTGATTTTAGGCGAGAGTGGGACAGGGAAAGAACTCATTGCAAGGGCAATCTACAACCTGAGTGAAAGGTCTGAAAAAAAATTTGTACCAGTGGACTGTGGGGGATTTTCTTCTGAGCTTCTGAAAAGTGAACTCTTTGGACATATTAAAGGTTCATTCACGGGAGCAGTTTCAACAAAGAAGGGTTTACTTGAAATTGCAGATGGTGGAACTATATTCTTTGATGAGATAGCAAACATGGATATAGATATACAGAGCAAAATTCTGAGAGTGCTTCAGGAAAGGGAGTTTGTTCCAGTGGGAGGGACTGAACCTCGGAAGGTAAATGTCAGAGTAATTTCAGCCACTAACAGAGACCTGAAGAAAATGGTAGATGAGGGCAAATTCAGAGAGGATCTCTTCTACAGAATTTATGTTGTCCCTATTCATATTCCACCGCTGAGAGAAAGAAAAGAGGATATTCCATCTTTAGTATACTATTTTGTGCAAAAACTTGCGCAAGATGACGAGGAACCATACGATATTTCTCCAGAGTCTATAGAAAAACTCATAGATTATGATTGGCCTGGAAATGTAAGGCAACTCGAAAATACTATTCAGAGGGCAATTGTAATGGCTGAGGAGAAGAGAATTGAATCGAAGCATCTCCCTATCGCCGCCAAAACTGGGGAGACTCCACATCCTCATTATATACCAAAAACGAATGAAGAACTTAAAAAGATGAAGAAGGTGTATCGCCAGGAAGCTGTTGAGTGGCTCGAGAGAAATTTTATGATTCAAGCACTCAACAGAAATAACTGGAATATTACAAAGACAGCAATATCTGTAGGTATGCAGAGAACCAATTTTCATGCCCTTATGAAGAAATACCGGGTAAGAAAGAAATAATAGTATAAAATAAATAGACCCGTATAAAATACATATACACTCTTTAACTATTCCACTTGCCTTCAATTTTTAACTAACTCAAAATAGATATAACATTCTTTCTTCATTTCAGACAATATACATAAGACCTAAGACATATTTCATTGGGTAATAGAAAGAATTGGTTTTTGGTTTAAAGCCTTTGGTCAAATGTCTGAATCGTCAATTGCATTTTTGTGTATAATATTTTTATACATATGAGGATTTTCACAATTTTATCCATCCCTCTTTTTTTTGTAAATTAAATTATAACTAAACTTAACACTTTTATTTATATTTTTGAATTTTTGGCACATTTTTTGTATATTATCTTAATTGGAGAAATAAAGAGGAGGTTTGAGATGGAAAAAGATACAAAGAAAAAAGCGAAGTTGGTACTTGTCGTAGATGATGAGGCAACCGTATGTAAGAGTGTGAGAAGAATACTTGAGA
>SOIS01000100.1 GCA_004375965.1 Candidatus Cloacimonadota bacterium
GTTAATTGTAGCTGGGTTTACTATGGGTTGGGGGCCCTGTCTCGCTTATACTGCTCCACTGCTTTTGCCATATATTGGAGCTACACAGAGAAATTGGCAGGATGGCTTAAAAGTTGGGTTAATGTTTTCAATTGGTAGACTTTTGGCTCTTCTTATTTTGGGTGGACTTGCAACCGTTGCTTTTAGTTTTATCAATCAATTTTTTCCACCTCAGAAGTCCGGCTGGCTCTATTTAATCTCTGCCTTATTTATGATAACAATAGGTATCCTTATCATTTTAGGAAAAGGATTTAAGATTGGTATTGGAAGACATATATTAGATAGAAGTGCAAAAAGTATGTTTTTATTTGGTTTTTTAATGGGTATTGCTCCTTGTGTTCCATATATAGCAGTTCTCACCTATATTGCCTGTGTAGCAGAAAATACTGTTTTATTAGGTATATTGTATGCTGGGTGCTTTGCCATAGGGACTGCGATCGCTCCTATTGTGTTAGGAACTTTGATGGGTATCATCCCAGGAAAAATATTCAAGTCAGATAAATTGCTCAAAGCTTTCCAGATAGTTTGTGGAGTGGTTCTTCTTTTTTTTGGATTTCAGTTAATCTATTATTTGTTGAATTTGCTTATTCTATAAATTAGCAACCTCTGTGTTTCTATTTTGAAGTTTTGGAATGCAATATTTTCTGATCCATGAGGATTAAAGCTTCTATCCCAAATCCTCACTTTCCCTTGTTATTGCCCGTTTCTATGTATCGGGTACTGCATAAAGAGGAACAATTTATCATAGCGACCTAAAGATCCATGAGTCACGTCCCTTGTATCAAGCTCCACGCCGAGATTTATACCAACCCTTGCATTGTTTTTGAACCTGTGTTCAGCAGAGCAGATGAGTCTATTATCTTTTTTAAGCTTATCAGTAAGAATATCATCCATTGTTCCATGACAATAACTCAAACCAATCTTTGAATGTGTGGAGAAATTCCTTATTATTCCCAAAAGCAAAGTTCTTCTAATCTTATTCATAGAACGGGACTTCTTTTCAAGGTTATAATTGTATAATATAAAAAGGTTATAAAGAGGATTGATTTTTTTATTTAGATAAATAGTTGGTCTGAGATAAACACCTTTGCAAGTGCTATCTAAGACTCCGCTACGAGATAGAAACTTATTTTTCATATATAAAAGATCGAACTTCCATCCCCATTCTGATGAATCGGCGAGAATAGAAGTCGCTTTTATAGAAAAACTGGATTTTTCACCTTCTGTTTTATTAAGAATCTCACGATTTTTATTTTCATAATTAGCACAAAATGGTGGTTCAATACTGTAAGAAAGGATTAGCTTGTTTTTTGCTTTTTTTATTACAGATATATCGAGTGAATATAAGATTGGTCGCTTTTTATAGATTCTCATTGAATCCATATTCCTGTTCTTAAATGTATAATTATTGGGTGCATTTTCAAAGGTGATGGAGAATCTGAAAAAATCGAAAGGTGTCTCTTCAAAGGAATATCTTATCCCCATATCGCTCTCTTTCTTATCATAATACGGGTAGCCAAAAAGAGAAAGGTAATGTTTCTTCTTGATCCTGAATTTCAATTCCATCTCCCGTTTGTAGAACTGACTATCAGCGTCTGCATCAGTGAAATAATTAAAAGAGAAAAGAAAGTAGTCATTGAATGGAAATCTTCCTTTCCAATGTTGAAGCGTATGGAGTGTATGCATGTCAAAAGAGCTTCCCCTTATTCTAAAACCTGTAACAGTCTCTTCCCATTCATCTTCCCACCAGGGCAGAAATTCAGACTGTACCTGACTGATACAGTACTCAGAGTCAAGATCTTCTATTGGTTTGGTGTATGAAGAAGAACACATTACAAGGAAGATTGGAATAAGTAGCAGTGAGATTGAAAGATGATTACTAATGGTGTTTTTATTGTGATTTATAGTTATTTGCTGTTTCTTTTGGTTTATGTGCATATGCATTGTTTTTTTTATCACTTTTCTTTTAACCTTTATCTTTTACCCCGTTAGAAAATTCATTTTCTAACGGGTTTATCCTTGCCTATTTAGCCATTCTGCATGCCAACTTTGCAGCCTCTATAAAACTATCAGGGGATGCGATATCCTTTCCTGCAATATCGAAACCAGTCCCATGGTCAGGAGAGGTTCTTACAAATGGCAATCCAATTGTTACATTGACATTTTTACCCCAGGAGAGGAGTTTTACTGGTATCATTGCCTGATCATGATACATAAAGAGGAGAGCATCATACTTTTTTCTTTTAAGTAGAATTGTATCAGACGGAAATGGACCATCAATTTTTATCCCTTGGCTTCGTGCTTTTCTTATTGCAGGTTCAATTATTTTTATTTCTTCATTCCCTATATAACCTCCTTCTCCAGCATGGGGGTTGAGTGCAGAGACTCCAATAGCAGGATGGTTTACAGAGAAATACCGTTTTAATCCATCTACAAGTAAATGAAGCTTTGAGACTATCTTCTCCTCTGTAATATTTCTTGAAACATTCCTTAAACCTATATGTGTGGTAACAACACCTATTTTCAATCCCGGTGAAACGAATAACATCAAGACATCCTTAACACCTGTCATCCTTTCCAATATCTCTGTATGTCCTGTAAATTTTCTTCCTGTTAAATTTATTGCGTATTTTGAGACAGGTGCTGTAACGAGTGCATCAATTTTTTTATTTAATGCATGATGTATTGCCTTTTTGATAATTCTGTATGCAGCATCACCTGTTATTGCTGACGGAATTCCCAATCGGAATGGAAACTTATCTATGACTTCGAGAACCTCTATCTTCTTCTCGGTATCTTCTATGCTGCTGGCAACGGGAAGTAAAACATCTTTATTTGTTCTACGAGCATATTCTTTTAAGAAACCTACTGGTGTAAATACGATGAATCTGAATCCCTTTATCTTTTTGAGTATATTAATCGATTTGATTATGACTTCAGGCCCTATTCCGGCTGGGTCTCCAATCGTTATACCAATTCTCATCATCAGATAATATCCACCTTCTCATCCTTTATAACATTATAATAAGATGTTACTTCAGATTTCGGAACATTTCCCGTAGGCATTTTTGTGACCTCTATAACAAGAATCCGTTTACCAAAATCGATTCTTATAATATCATTGGGTTTAACATCCTTTCCAGCCTTTGCCTTTACATCATTCAGGAGAACCAATTCCTTTCTGCAAAGTGTCTTTGATTTTGCGCGTGTCTTAACAACCCTGCTTTTCTTCAGAAAAAGGTCAAGTCGCATTTCTTAAATAAATATTTTAGCAATGGATTGTCATAGATACGAAGTCAGTGGTCAGAAGACAAATGACAGAAACGGAGTAAACGTAGGAATCTCTGCAATGATTCAATAAATTAATTAATAGAAGTTGAATAAAGAATCTTGGAATAAAAAAAACAAATATCGAATGACTAATTGCGAAAGAAAGGGGATTGCTTCGCCATAGTAAAGCATGAAGAAAAACTGGCAATGATATCATTTTCTGTTATTTCTCAGTGCCTTTTGTTGTTACTTTCTTTTGAGAAGAGTTTCTACATAAAAATTGGGTAATATCCGCTCCAGTAATTCGTCTGTCTTTTCTTTGGTCCTTTTTTGAATAATGAATTCCTTCACAATATGCTTAATTTCATCAAGTTCAGGAATCCTGGGCTCCGGTTTAGATAAAACCTTAAAGATATGAAAACCAAATTCAGTTTTTACAGGGTCACTTACTTCCCCATCATCAAGATCCTTCACAGCATCTCTGAAAAGTGGGTGAAGCTGCTCAAGATATACTTCTCCAAGATACCCAGCATTATCCTTGGTTTCAATATCATCAGAGTACTTCTTTGCAAGATTAGCGAAATCCTCTCCGCTTTCAGCCCATTCTTTTAATTTCAAAGCGAGTTTATGGGTCCTTAATGTATCAATGCTTGCTACTTTTAACTTAAAGAATATTTGCTTAAGGTGGTGAGTATCTTTCCTTTTTCTAACACATTTAAATAGATAAAAACCATCTATTCCCCTTGTAAGTGTTACCTCATCTACACCTAGTGAAAACGCAACCTCTGCGATTTCAGGTGAAAGTTCGTCCTTTTTCACAAATCCAATGTCTCCGCCTCTGTTTCGGAATTTGCCTTCAGAATATTTTTTTGCAAGTTCCCCAAAATCCTCATTAAATTCCAGTCTAAGTAAGACTTCACTAATTTTCTCTTCTATTCTCTTCTCTTCATTTTTTGATGGTTTTGGTATTATCAGAATATGAGCAATTTCTATCTTGGCAGGTTCCGCGAATGAATCTCGGTTCGTATTGTAAAAATCCTTTATCTCCTTCTCTGTAGTAAACATTTCAGTACCAAACTCCTGCTGCATAAGTTTCTGAAGCAAGAGATTTTCTTTGATTTGTTTTCTGTAATTCTCCTTGAATGTTTCTAAGGATAGGCCCTCTTCCTCTAATCTCTGTTTGAATGTCTCCTCATCCGGGAACCGTGATTTCATTTCTTCAAGAGCACCTTCGAGCATCTCTTCAATCTCATCTTCAATAACCTCTATTGATTCCTCTTGGGCATATTCAATGAGGACTCTTCTATTAATTAGTTGTGTTAGTAAATCAAATCTCAAACTGTCCATTCTTAGTGAGTCCTCTGGTCTTATAAGACCACTCAGCAAAAGGAATTGGAACTGTTCATTCAACTCCCCGTGTGTTATCAATTCGTTGCCAACAACAGCTGCAATCCCAGCAATTTCTTCAGTGCTGGAAAGAGGGAGAGCGAAAGAAAGAAGTAAGAGGTAAAAAGAAAAAACTAAAAAGATAATTTTACGTTTTGCAGTTCTCATTTTTATTGATATTTTAATTATAGATGTGACTTTCTAAGACGCGAAGAAGTTTACTCAGGATAAACCTCCACACCTATATGTTTGCATTGGTGTGGAGGTAAAGGCAACTATATTCTTACAGCATTTCTTCATTACTTATTATTTTATGAGTTCGTAGTGGGTTTCTATATTAGCATTTGCTTTCAGACTGTCTATCCAAGCATTCATCACCTTTCTCTGATTATTTGCTACAAGATACTGCCTGATCTGAATCCCAACATCATCAAGCGTTACTTTCTCTTTTGTAGGTTTCCTGTCGATTAACTTGATAATGTGATAACCAAAATCCGTTTTTGTAATATCACTTATTCCGCCAATATTCTTAATTCCAAATGCTGTTGCTTCAAATTCCGGTGTATCAAGCATCTCACCAAATCTGAAATAGCGGCGTAGCAAACCACCATTTGTTGCTGTTATGGTATCCTGTGAAAATGTCTGTGCAAGGGAAATAAAATCTTCCCCTGCTTTTAATTTGTTATGAATTTTCTTTGCCTCTTCTTCCGTTGAGAGAAGTATATGTGCAATTTTTATCTGAGAGTTAAAATCCCTTTCGTGTTCCTGAAAATATTCCTTCACGTCAAAGTCACTGACATCCCCTTCTCCTTCAAGACGCCTTGATAACAACTCATTTGCAAGATACTGTTTCATTAAAAGATGCAGTTTCTTTTCCACCGTCTCTTCCTTATTTATTCCTTTCTTGATAGCTTCTTCATAGACAAGTTCTGTATTTATCCATTCATCAACAAATCCCTTTTTATTATCAACAGGAACAGATACAAAGGGGGGGATCTGTTCTTGCAGTTCCTCAAGGGTGAAGACAGCTTTGTTAACCCTTGCAATAACTGTTCCCTTAACTGCCTTCTTTTTACATCCAAGAAATGATAATAGTGTGGCTATAGTAAAAATTAGTATGAAAAGTTTGTTCATTTTTTCTCCTCTTCTTTTTCCATCTTACCTGCCATTAGAAGAACATCTTCATTGATAACAACAGATATCTCTTTCATCAACCTATCAACAAGTTCATTCTTGGTATTTTCTCTTTCTTCATTTTTTATGTTGTTTTTTATCCGGGTTTTAACCTTTTCTAATTCAAGATAAGTTGCGGGTTCAATGTTTGTCAGTTTCATAACAACAAAGCCGTCTTTTATCTCAAATGGCTTTGATATTTGTCCTTTTTTTAGACTGAATGCTTTACCTTTGAATTCTGCAGGAAATCTCGCTTTAGTTAAAGGACCAAGTTTTCCTTCACGACCCTTAGTGTAATGGGTTGACTTCCCCTTTGCTATTTTCCGAATATCACCTCCCCTTTTCAAGGTTCTATATATCCCATCTGCTTCTTCCTTTGAGTTCACAACCACTATCCTTGTTTCTCTTTTCTCCTCGACCTTAAAATCCTCTTTGTGTTTTTCATAGTAATTCTTCAGTTCTTCCTCAGGGATTTCCTCTGGCGGAACAACATATTTTTTGCGATACTCACCTGCTATACGGTTATCTTTTACATTAGTGTAATTTTTGATAACTTCAGGAGATTTATGAAGATGCATCCTTCTTGCCTGGTTTATAAGTAGTTGATTTATGATGTCACCTTCGATATATCTTATTATCGCATCCTGTGTGTTAAGAGGTGGTCTTCTTGGTGCCTTCTCTGCCATCTCAAGTAATTCAGCAGCTGTTACTGTACTAAGTACAGATGTAGCAACAACCATTTTCCCCTCTTCCTCTGTTAAAACAGGCGAAGGAGGTGGTTCAAAGGGACTTTTTGGTTTCACAGTCGGAGTTTTTTCGACGAGGAGATTTATGACGGTTGTATCATAATTTATCTTCGCTCTTTTCTTTAACTTTTCCAGGTAATCATTGGCAAGTTTGGCTATTTTTTGCCTTTTTATGGTTTTTGAAATGGTCTCTTTTTCCTCCTCAAACGGTCTCAACTTCTTGCCTCTTTCATCAACTATTTGAAGTATATCCCAACCAAAACGTGTCTGAAACGGTTTACTTATTTTTCTTTTTTTTAATTTATATGCAACTTCTTGATGTTCCGGATCCATTTTTCCCCAGGAGAACCAGCCCAGATCACCTGCTTTATCTCTGGTCTTTAAATCAAGCGAATTTTTTGCAAGCTCAGCAAAGTTTTTAGCATCATTCTTTATTAATTCCCTGTACACCTTCTCAGCATCCTCTTTGGTTTTACAAAGGATGTGTCTACCGTGAAGTTCTCTTTCCATATTTCTGTATGTTCTTTTCATCTCAGCGAGCGAGACCTTTGCTTTTTTGACAATCACCTCTTCATATAATTGATTTACAGCGAGCCTATCAGGATAATCATCAAGATCCTTCTCTATCTCTTCTGCCATTCCCTCTTTTTCACCAGCTACAGCAAAGAGTTTTTCTTCGATCATAGTATTAAGAATTTTCATTTTCTCTGCTCTCTCTTCCTCTGTTGATGGAAAAGGCTTCGGTCTGAATCTTCGTTCAAAATCACCTACTGTAATTATTCTATCCCCAACTTTTGCAAGTACCTTATCTGCCTTCTTAACCCTGCATCCGATTATCGAGGATATAAGAATGAGCGTTATCAGAGAGAAAATAGTGAAATACTTACGCATACGACCTCCTTCTTCTAAGATTAAAACCAGACTCATAACTCTTTAAATACTTATTATAACATATAAATTAAAAAAATTCAACATTTTTTTTAATTCAGAGAGAATTTTTTTATATTCTGTTTTGAATCGTATCTTAAAGTATCCTTCAGAATAATCAATATAGAATTTTTTATCCACCTCCATAAAAAGTTTTTCAATATTCTTTTTAGATGGAAAACGGTCTTCTACAAAAGAAAGTTCCAGATAATTCTCTTTTAGTGAAACCTTTTTTATGTATTTCTCTAAACAGATAATTTTTAGCCTCGTAAGCAGCAAGAGGTTTTCTACCTCTTTTGGAGGTTTGCCAAATCTATCATTTAATTCCTCTGCTATTTCATTTACATTAATAAACATATTTGCAGAGGAAAGTCTCTTATAGATGTCTATTCTTGACGTTTCGTCCTCTACATATGTGGCTGGGATATAGGCATCTAAATTTGAATAAACCTCTGGGATTACTTTTTCTGAAATTTTCTCACCTTTTAATCCCTGGATTGTCTCCTGGAGTAATTTCATATAAAGGTCATAACCTATCTTCGTTATGTGTCCATGCTGTTTGCTACCAAGAAGGTTTCCTGCACCTCTGATTTCAAGATCCTTCATAGCAAGTGCAAAACCACTCCCAAGATGGCTGTGGGTGTAAATTGTAGAGAGCCTTTTTCTGGCTTCCTGAGTTATCCTTCGTGGAACGATTAGATAACAGTATGCCCTTCTGTTTGACCTACCAACCCTTCCTCTTAACTGATGTAATTGTGCCAATCCATAGGCATCTGCCCTGTCAATAATTATTGTGTTTGCGTTCGGAATATCTAGTCCGGACTCTATTATGCTTGTTGTAACAAGAAGATTGCACCTACCAGAAAGGAAATCGAGCATTCTTTCTTCGATGACAGATGATTTCATCCTTCCATGTGTAACAGTTATCTTTGCTTCTGGAACAATGGTTCTGATTTTAGTTGCAATGGAGCGAAGCCCCTGAATTCGGTTATAGACGAAAAAGACCTGTCCTCCTCTTTGGATTTCACTAAGAATTATTTCTCTGATGAGTCCGCTGTTCCAGTGAATAATCCTCGTAATTACTGAAAGCCTCCCTTTCGGAGGTGTTTTAATTGTTGAAAAATCCCTGATGCTTAACAGCGAAAATTGAAGTGTCCGTGGTATAGGTGTAGCACTCATACTGAGGGCATCCATATTTTTCCTTCTCTTTTTCAATTTTTCCTTCTGAGTTACACCAAAGCGATGTTCCTCGTCAATAATAAGGAGTCCTGGGTCATAAAATTCAATGTCATTACTGAGAAGTCTATGGGTTCCTATGATAATATCGACTTTACCAGTTTTTATATCTTCAATTATTTTGTTCTGTTTACTCTTTTTTACAAACCTTGAAAGCATCTCGACTCTCGTCGGAAAGTTTGCCAATCTTTCCTTAAATGTATTAAAATGCTGTTCACAAAGAACAGTTGTTGGAGCAAGGAGAAAAACCTGTTTAGAATCTAAAACAGCTTTAAATGCAGCCCTTATGGCTACCTCTGTTTTCCCATATCCCACTTCACCACAAACAAGTCTATCCATCGGTTTGGTTGATTCCATATCATCCTTGATATCTTTTATTGCTTTCAACTGGTCTTCTGTCTCTTCATAAAGAAAACTTGCCTCAAGTTCTTTCTGCCATACCGTATCCCGGGAAAAACTAAAACCCTGAGCAAGTTCTCTCTCAGCATAGAGTCTGAGGAGATCCCTGGTCATATCCTCTATTGCTTTTTTAGCACTTTTTTTCTTCCTTTCCCATTTCATACTTGAAAGATTGGAGAGTTTTGGAATCCCTTTGTCAAGTCCTATATACTTACTTACTCTGGACATAGCGTTAATTGGAACATAAAGAATGTCTCCTTCTTCGTATCGAAGGAGCAAGCACTCTGTTAGTTGCCCCTTATGTTCTATCTTTCCCATCCTTTCAAAGATTCCTATACCATAGTCTTCATGAACCACATAATCACTCGGTTTTAATTCTGATAAGTTTTCAGTTTTGAAGGACAACTCTGATCTTTCTAACCTCCTCGGATGGAAACCTTTCCCAAATATCTCCTTGTCTGTAATAATGTAGATGGACCAGTCCTTGGATTCAAGACCTTCACCAACATTCAGGGTATCAAAAATAATTGCAGGGAATTCTTCTTCGAAAAGATACTCACATCTTTTCCTCTCTTCCTCGGATTCGCAACTAATAAAGACTTTGCTGTCCTTTATTTTCCTGAGATATTCTTTGAAAAGCGAAAGATTGCCATGGAACTCTGGTGGCTTACTAATACCTGCATCCAAACCATCATTTGAAAGAACGATCTGGTTTTTGTCTTTTAATTCAGGTAAGCTCTGGTAAACCTCCTCAAGAAAAAGGAACTCAGAATAGATGAAGATAGAACTATCTGGAATGTAATCAAGAATGGAATTTTTCTTTTCTTCATCAAATTTTTCTATAATAGGAAGTATAACAAACGTCTCTTCTTTTCTCACAGTTCTCTGGGTAAAAGGGTTAAAAGACCGTAATGAAACAATTTCATCACCGAGAAATTCAATCCTCTTAGGAAAATCCATACCGTATCCATATATATCTATAATGTTTCCCCTCACACTGAATTCCCCAACTTCGCCAACGGTATTTACTCTATTGAAACCCATTATATTCAGTCTTTCAATAAGATAAGAAAAATCGAGATTTTGATTAATGAAGAATTGCATCCTATTTTTTTTCAGGATTTCTTCTGATGGTATACTGAGTGATAATCCCTGAAGATTTGTAACAATGAATGAAACAGTTCCGGTCAGGATACCATCAAGTGTTAAAAGCCTTTCTTCTATTTCATCCATATTGAGGGATGTTTCATCATTGAAAGAATAGAAGAGTGCGGTTTCCTTTCCTGAAATAGTTCTTAACTCTTCTCGGGCAAAAAAGATTTCATCCTCATCCTGGAAAAGAAGAATAACAGGGGAGTAACCTATTTTTTGAATTGCTGCAGAGAGTATTTCAATAAACAGCCTTCCAGCAGGTTTGATAGAAACTATCTTTTTCTTCTTCAGTTCCTCAAGAACCCTTTGAAAAAAGGTGGATTTTTCTAATTTTGAAAAAACTTCAGTAAGTATCAAACTCTGAGTATTTAGCAAATCACCCATTTTTAGAAAGAAAATTAACTCCCTAATCTTGTATCTTGCGAAGCCAGTATTTTGCACCTGCTTTTTGGAAGATTTTTTCGCTTTTAGAAAAATACCTGTTTGCCTCTTTTTTCTTCCCTAAGCTTTTTAGAATTTTTGCCAGTTCAATCTTTATTTTTCCCTTTTCCATATCGGTGAACGATTTCTTGTGTAAAATTTTCCTTTTAAGTTTTTACTTGTATATTGTTTATCTATCTTTCGTCATCCTCCCCTATCACTTATTCATCCTCTTTATCAATAGTCTGTGATTATTTGTTTGATTCATATAATTCATTATATATATTTTCACTCCCAAAATCAAGGGAAAAAAATTCATAAATGGGGATGTAGGTTTCCTGCACAACAAAATAAAAAACTTGCAAATTTATTGAGGATGTGCTATTGTGCATTAATAAGAAGAAGGAGAGGAAATGAGATTATCAACAAGAAGCCGTTATAGTATAAGAGCACTTTTGGATATTCTAATGAATGGTGGTGGGGTAAGACCTGTTCCTTTAAGCAAGGTTGCAGAAAGACAGGAAGTCAGTGAGAAATATCTTGAGCAACTATTTATTATATTAAAAAAGGCACATATTGTGAAGGCAGCGAGGGGAGTGAAGGGTGGATATATACTTGCAAAACGACCAGAAGAGATATACCTTGGTGATATTTTACGGTTAACTGAATTAGATGTAACTCCAGTTAAATGCACTGAATGTGACAGGATGGATAGATGTATTTGTAAGGTTTGCTGGGATAACCTTGGAAAAATAATAACGAACTTCATTGATTCTATTACCCTTTCGGACATAAATCAGATGTCAATTACCATGGATGAGAGAAAAGGACCAATTGAGGATTTGACGACTATTGAACTTAAGGAAGAGATCAAGCGATTGAAAAGGGAGAGGGATGCAGTTATTCTCGTTCATAACTATCAGAGACCAGAAATTCAAGAGATAGCAGATTATCTTGGTGATTCACTTGCCCTGAGCAGACTCGCTTCGAAACTACCACAGAGCATCATTGTTTTCTGCGGTGTTAAGTTTATGGCAGAGAGTGCGAAGGTCCTTTCACCAGAAAAAACAGTGTTACTTCCCCGACTGGACGCTGGATGTCCTATGGCTGATATGATTACAGCAGAAGAGTTGAAGGAGATGAAGAAGGAATACCCAAAGGCAAAGGTTGTATGCTATGTTAATACATCCGCTGATGTGAAGGCGGAGTCTGATATCTGCTGCACGTCTGCAAATGCAGTCAAAGCTGTGAAAAGTCTTAAATCAAAAAGAATAATTTTTGTACCAGATAAAAACCTTGCCAATTATGTCGCAGAACAGACAAAAAAGGAGATAATTTCATGGCATGGATACTGTTATGTTCATGAATTCATAACACTTAGTGACATCAAGGAACAGAAAAGGTTGCATCCAGACGCCCGTGTCATGGTGCACCCTGAAACAAGACCAGAGGTTGTCAAGGTTGCTGATTATGTCCTTGGTACAATGGGAATGGTGAATCTTGCGAAAAAGAGCATAATAAAGGAATTCATAGTTGGGACAGAAGAAGGTCTTGTCCACAGACTGGGAAAGGAAAACCCAGGAAAGAAGTTTTACTTACCATCAAGAAAACCGATATGCTCCAATATGAAAAAAACTCATCTTGAGGATCTATATTACAGCCTCAGGGATTTGAAATTCAAAATCGAGATTGATAAAACAATCATAAAGAAAGCAAAAAGAGCACTGAAGAAGATGATAGCAATAAAGTAGTCCAGAAGTGACCACTTCGTGGTGGAATTTTATGGGGTCAGGTCTCAATATTTGACATTCGAATATGGAAAAAAATAATTGTAATTCATAGTTATATGTTGTTAGAACTAATGGAATAGGTAACCACCGAACGCAGGCTAAAGCCTGCGGCTACAAAACAGAATTCACAACAAACAAGACAAATGCTCGGACGCACCAAAAAATAAATCTTTGTAATCTTTCTTTTATCTGGGTAATTAGAGATTTCTGACTTTTAGAAATCCTAAAGAATTTTATGTAACAGCAATGTGATAATGTCCTCTTTTAGCAAAGTAGAAATGTCCTATTGGATATTGTATAATTTCCTCATAAACAGGAGGGTATTATGCAGAGAAAGGACATTATCAAGATGAGCAAAAAGGAATTAAAGCGGTTAAAAGTAATACAAGAGGCATTGGATAAGTATATTACACAGAGGCTAGCATCGTCGATTCTTAATTTATCAGAGCGGCATATACGGAGGATGGTGAGGAG
>SOIS01000245.1 GCA_004375965.1 Candidatus Cloacimonadota bacterium
GGGTTAAAATAGCATGAAAAAAACTGGTGTTGCGAATCTGCCATTACATTATGGAAAGGCTCCAAGATGGCTTTTCAGCAGGATGGAAAGGCTCTCACGGGAGATAATATGTGCAATCATCATCGATAAGGGGACAAAAGAGGTGCTGAAAAGGTTGTCCGACCCGTTCTGGTTCCAGGCATTTGGCAGCATTCTCGGTTTTGACTGGCATTCAAGCGGGCTTACGACAACAGTTTGTGGTGCAGTAAAGTCTGGATTTAAAGAAATAAGTAAGGAATATGGGTTTTATATTGCAGGCGGAAAGGGGAGGACTTCACGAAGGACACCAGAAGAAATTGAAACGGTTTCTAATATAGTTGGACTCAATCCTAAACCGCTTATCTATGCAAGCAGAATGGCTGCAAAGGTTGATACCTCTGGAATACAGGATGGTTATCAGATTTATCACCACGCATTCTTTTTTACTGATAGTGGCGAATGGACAGTTGTGCAACAGGGGATGAATGAGACAAGCCGATATGCACGAAGATACCACTGGCTGGGTGAGAAGGTTGAAAATTTTGTCTGTGAACCTCATTCAGGTATAGAGTGCGAAAAGACTTCAAGTATATTGAACCTTGTTGCTGAAGAGAGTGATAAGGCAAGAAAAGTAATTACCTCTGTTTCAAAGGAGGAACCGGAAAAGGTCATTAAAGAATTGAAAAGAATAAATGAATTACATCTTCCTGCTGAACATCCTGTAAAGCTCTCTCAGATCCGACCCGATAGGATAAAAAAGATTCTTATTTCAACATACGAACGGGTACCTGAGGATTTTGAGACTCTTCTCGGAATGAGAGGTGTTGGACCAAAAACAATAAGGGCACTCAGCCTTATTTCGGAACTAACATATGGAGTTCAACCAAGTTTCACAGACCCGGCAAGGTTTAGTTTTGCACACGGGGGAAAGGATGGACATCCATATCCAGTAAATAAGAAAGTCTATGATGAGTCCATAAATTTTCTGAAGGAAGCAGTCAACAAGGCAAAGATAGGTGATACAGATAAGTTAAAGCTGCTTAAGAAACTCCACAGTATGTTTAGATAAGGTGTATTGTAATTACACAGCATCTATCTGCGGTTAATAGAGCAGTAGGTAGTATGAAGTAGGGAGTAAGACTTTAAATCCTTTACAGACTTTTCGGTAAGAAATTAATTATGTATCCGTGTTAACCCCGTTAGAGATTTCAAATAATAGAGTTCATTTCTTGTAATCTCTAACGGGGTTAATCTGTGGCTAAAACTGGGTAGGGTGGTGGCTACGCTTCTGCGTAGACGCTCACTCTTTTTTTCTTTTTTCCAAAAGGTTCAAAGGTGACAATTCCAGTTATGAGGGCGAACAGTGTATCATCTTTTCCTTTCCCAACATTGTTCCCTGGGTGTACTTTCGTTCCTCTCTGTCTGATGATTATTGTACCTGCATTTACAAATTCACCCGAGAATCTTTTGACACCAAGATATTTGGGTTTACTGTCTCTGCCATTCCTTGAAGAGCCTACACCTTTTTTATGAGCCATAATTTACCTCCATTTCATATTTATAATTATTTAGCCAGAGAAACTCACAGAAAACTATAAATATTTATTTTTACTCCTGTGTCATTCTGTGGCTTTTTTAGTCGATATTTTCTTTACAAGTATCTCAGTATAAGATTGACGATGTCCTTTCTTTCTTTTGTAACCTTTCCTTCTCTTAAATTTGAATACAATGACCTTCGGATATCTACCCTGGGATATAATTTCTCCTTCAACAAAATATCCCTTGAGATATGGTTTACCGAATTGTGATTTTTTTCCATCTACAATTGCAAGGATTTTATCAAATTTTATCTTATCGCCAATCTTTGCATCAAGTTTTGGCATTTTTATCTTTTCAGTTTCCTGAACTGTATACTGAAAACCACCTGCTTCCATCACTGCTTTCATCTATTCTCCTTTTTTCTCTCTTTACCCCGTTAGAATGCACTGTGGCTTTTCACGGGATTTAAAAAATCTTCCACTTTTTCACCCTGTTGATAATATCTACGGGGTGATATTCTAACGGGGTTTACTCACCACCTGGAGGTTCTAATGGTACTTCGGTTTCTCTTCCCGGCATCACAGGAACGGTCTCTCGTGGAGTGAGGTCTTTTCTTAGGTCTTCTTCTATTCCTCCTTGTCTTAATCTGAATCGTGGAGTAATAGCAAGTATGATTGATGTGACCATAAAAAGAACAGCAAGTATTGCCGTCAGTCTTGAAAGGAATGGAGCAGCACCTCTTGCTCCAAAGACACTCTGGCCACCACCAAAAACAGGTGAAAGCCCTGCTCCCTTAGCTTGCTGTAGAAGAACAACAAGGATTAGAAGAATAGAGACTAAGATATGTATCGGTAATAATATAGCAAACATATTTTCCTCCTATGCGAGGTTCGCTGAAGTCGTTATTATTTCTACGAAACTTTTCACATCAAGGCTTGCCCCGCCAACTAGCGAACCATCAATATCGGGTTGCGACATCAGTGCTTCAGCATTTGATGGGTTCACACTACCGCCATAGAGTACCCTAACAACAGTTTCATCCATTCCAAAATCGGTTTTAATAATATTCCTTATAAGGTTATGAATCTTATTTGCATCTTCAGGTTGAGCGGTTTTTCCTGTGCCAATTGCCCATATAGGTTCGTATGCAAAGATTATTTTTTCCTTATCAGTTTGCTCTTGTAGAGCTCCAATAATCTCTTTTTTTACAACATCTGCTGTTTTACCCTTTTCTCTTTCTTCAAGCGTTTCGCCTACACATACGATTGGTGTAATACCAAAACTAAGCGCTTTCTTTATCTTCTTGTTTACATCAGTATCACTTTCACTAAAATACTTTCTTCTTTCAGAATGCCCGATTATTACAAATTCGCAGCCCATGGCTTTAAGAAATTTTCCAGAAATTTCTCCTGTATAGGCACCCTCATCTTCATAATACATATTCTGTGCACCAGGTCGAACGTTCGAATCCTTTATTGCATCATAGACAGGCGCAAGTGCTGTGAATGGAGGACAGATTACAATATCGATTTTTTCAATTCCTTTTGTATTCAAGACTATCCTTCTTGCAAGGTCAATTGCTTCATTATTGGTTTTATTCATTTTCCAGTTTCCAGCGATGAGGTATCTTCTCAAATTTCCTCCTTGTCTGAGAGCGAGACGATTCCAGGAAGTTCTTTACCAGCCATAAATTCGAGTGAAGCACCACCACCTGTTGAAATGTGGGTAAAGGATTTCTCGAGACCTGCCATTTTTACTGCAGAAACACTGTCACCACCACCTATTACAGAGACAGCGCCTTTCTTGGTTGCCTCTGCAATCGTTTTAGCAATTTCCATTGTTCCATTCTTGAAATTTTCCATCTCGAAAACCCCCATAGGTCCGTTCCAGAATATAGTCTTCGCAGTTAAAAGTCCATTGTTGAATATTTTTGTTGTCATTGGACCTATATCAAGTCCCATCCATCCTTCCTGTATCTTATCCTTCTCTACGACATTTGTTTTAGCATCATTTGAAAGAGCAGTGGCAACAACAAAATCACTGGGAAGGACAAAATTCGTTTTCTTTTCTATTGCGTACTTGAGTATTTTTGCCGCTTCAGGTAGTTTCTCATCATCAACGAGTGAATCACCAACTGATACACCCTGAGCCTTAAGGAATGTAAAAGCCATTGCTCCGCCAACAAGGATAGTATCCACTTTCTGTATAAGATTCATTATTATGTCTATCTTATCCGATATCTTTGCACCGCCAAGAACTGCTATAAATGGTTTTTCAGGGTTCTCTGCTGCATATCCGAGCCATTTTATCTCTTTTTCCATCAGAAAACCCATTGCCCTTTTCTCATAAAATTTTGTGATTCCAGAGACAGAACCATGTGCTCTGTGAGCAGTTCCAAAGGCATCATTTACGTATTCATCTCCAAGGAGAGAGAGATGTTTACTGAATTCAGGGTCATTCTTCTTCACACCCGGATCGAAGCGAAGATTTTGCAGGAGTAAAACGGACCCCTCTTTTAAGT
>SOIS01000240.1 GCA_004375965.1 Candidatus Cloacimonadota bacterium
ACCCTGTAATTACGATAGTTAAGGGAAAGATAGTGTATAGGGAAGGAGAATTTTTAAAGTTAAAAGTCAAAAGTTAAAATTGAAAAGGATTTACTAATAAGTTCGATCCCAATCGCTTTCCTTCTTTCTTAATAAAGGAATTTGAGAAAATCACAATTAGAAGGTTTTACACTATTAAATTCCTAAAAGTAAATATTTTATTTTCGTAATTTCCATTTTCCTAATTTCGGTCTTTCTTTATTTCTTTCTTTGTGCTATAACTATCCGTTTTATTCCTCTCAGGTCGGGGATAATTCTTAAATCTTCATATGTATCTTCTTGTTCAAAAAGTTTTTTTACCGGTTCTGATTGCTTAATACCTATTTCAATTGCAAGAAGCCCCTTTGACTTCAAGTAATCTTTTGCCTCCTTTATAATTCTTCCAATGAAGTAAAGGCCACCCTTTCCTCCATCAAAGGTTTCTTGCGGTTCTTTTTTAACAATTTCAGGGAGTTTTTGGATCTCATCTGTTGGAATATATGGTGGATTGGAGACTATAACATCCGCTTTTTCCACTTCATTAAAAGGCTCAAAAAGATCACCAGAAAGGAAGGATATCCTTCCTTTAATATTATATCTTATACAATTATTTTTAGCACAATCAAGTGCTAAATCAGAAATATCAGATGCATATATCCTGGCGTTTTTAAAAAACTGTGCAAAATAAAGGGCGATTACACCAGTTCCTGTCCCGATATCATAAAGAATAAATTCATCAAAAATTTGCTTCTCTATCCATTTTTTTACTTCTGAAACGAGAATTTCAGTTTCCTGCCTCGGGATGAAAACACCATCCTGTGTCTCTATATTAAGGCCCATAAATCCTGTTTCACCAATAATATATTGAACAGGCTCATTAGACAGTCTTCTCTTTATAAAGTTACGAAAAGTGGCAAGTTCTTCTTCACTTACCGGTTTATCAAAATTTAGATAGAGTGAAACCCTTTTCATAGTTAGTGTATGTGCAAGCAGAATCTCTGTTGTTAATCGTGGTTCATCTATGGCCTTTTTCCTTAAATAATCAGTAGTAGTCTTTATTAGTTCCTTAACTGTCCACTTCATATTAGTTATCTTATTCTAAAGGTTTCGTTGGGTCGATAAATCATTTAACGCAGGCTAAAGCCTGCGGCTACTTAACTTTTTTGCTAGCGAGAGTCAGTTTTTCAATGATTTCGTTGAGATCACCATTTAAAATGGCTTCAAGTTTATAAAGGGAAAGGCCAATTCTGTGGTCTGTTACCCTGTTCTGTGAAAAGTTGTATGTTCTTATCCTTTCACTCCTATCGCCCGTGCCCACCTGATTTCTTCTTTTTTCTGCAATTCTTTTCTCTTCTTCCTGTTTCTTTATATCGAGGAATCTTGAGCGAAGCACCTTCATTGCCTTCTCTCTATTCTTATGCTGTGACCTTTCATCCTGGCAGGTAACTACCATACCACTCGGTAGGTGGGTAATCCGTATTGCAGTAGCGAGTTTGTTTACATTCTGCCCACCAGGACCGGACGAATGGAATACGTCTATTTTCAATTCTTTTGGGTCAATGTCTATATCAACCTCTTCTGCCTCTGGTAGAACAGCTACAGTGGCAGTTGAAGTATGTATTCGACCTCCGGATTCTGTAATGGGTACTCTCTGCACTCTGTGAACACCACTTTCATGCTTCAATTTGCTGAATGCTCCTTTTCCACTTATCATAAAGATAACCTCTTTGAATCCTCCAATTCCTGTTGGATGTGAACTGAGCACATCTATTTTATATGTTTTTGAATTTGCAAATTTTGTATACATTTCAAAGAGGTCTTTCACAAAAAGTGCTGCCTCTTCACCTCCAGCACCAGCTCGTATCTCAACGATAATATTCTTATCATCGAGAGCATCTTTTGGAGAGAGTAAATTTCTTATGTCTTTCTCTTTTTTCTTTATCTCTTCTTCCACCTCTTCACGTTCAACCCTGGCAATCTCTTTCAGTTCTTCATCCTTATCCATCTTAATGATATGCTGGGCTTCTATTCTTCTTTTTTCAAGTTTTCTTAGTTCACTATAAGCTGTAACAATATCTTTGAATTCACTTCTTTCCTTAGAAAGCGAAATAAGTTTTTCCTTGTCTTTCATAACCTCTTCAGATTCGAGAAGTTTTGTAATTTCATCAAATCTCTTTTTTATCTCTTCAAGTTTTTCAATCATTTTTTGTAGATCTCTCAGGGTTTTTTGCACCGCAAAGCTCGCAAAGGGCGCGAAAGGATTTTTCTAAAATTTCAATTAATTTTTCGATGTAATTATAATTATTCATTGTTATCTGTAGTAGTTACCCCTTCCTTTATCTTTTTAATTTTTCCTTATCTTCTATATCGAGTGCTGAACGTAATGCAGCGAAACCAACTTCGAGTTGGTCAGGATCAGGTTCTTTTGTTGTTATGTACTGAAATGCTAAACCCGGGCTGAGTAGAACCCGAAGTAATGGATTTTGTTTGTGATTACCTGCAAATTTTATAATCTCATAAGAGATTCCAACAAGTAATGGAAGGAAAAGAAGATGGATAAAAAGCCTCAGCAATTTTATGGAGGGTAATCCCCATATACTGAATAGAAAAGTATCAAGAAAAGCAAAGAAAATAATGGCAACAATAAGAACGACAAAGATGAAAGATGTTCCACAACGGGGATGTTTTGTGGAATAACTGGTACAGTTTTCCACTGTTAATTCCTTCCCGTCTTCCCAGCAGAAGATGGATTTATGTTCTGCACCATGGTATTGGAATAGACGTTTTATTTCGGGAATAAAAGAGATGACAAGGATGTAGAGGATGAAGAAAGCAATTCTCAATATTCCTGTTAAAATATTGAAAAGAACAGGTCTTGCATCCAACCCTGTTTTGCTTGCTATAAAGATCGGAAGGAAGAGGAAGATAAAGAGTGCAAGGAGAATTCCGAGGAAGGAGATTGCTCCTGAGAAGAAACCTTCACCATGTTTCTTTTTTTTAGAAGCGTCTTGATTAAATGCTATCTTTGCAGAGTAATTTATTGCATTGATGCCTTCATAGAGCATTTCCACAAGTGAGACTATGCCACGGAAAAAGAACCATTTGAAAAATATAGCATTTCTAAATCGTTTATTCCTTTTGTGGACGTCCACGATAATCTTTCCGTCAGGCCCTCGAACTGCAATAGAAACATTCTCTGGCGAGATCATCATTACACCTTCTATGACAGCCTGTCCTCCCACATTAATCTTCTTCATACGTTAAATATACAATATAAATCCCAATCTGTCAATGGGATTTCTGAAAAACATATGAAATAAAACATTAACCACAGATATAAGCAGACGAACTCAGATTTTGATGAGCGTGGCTAAAGGATTTTTTCTTGACTTTTTAAGTAAAATATTCTAATCTTTATGTAATGAGAGAAATAGAAAGAATAAAAAAACTTAATGAAGTATCAAAAATTTTACTCTCCGAAAATAAATTAAACAAGGTTTTAGATGCGATAGTAAAAAATGCAGCGGAATTCTTCTCTTCTGACGCAAGTTCTATCCTTCTCTTTGACGAAAGGAAAGAGTATCTCCGAATAGAACATTCATTCAATCTATCAACTAAGTATCTCAAAGTTGTAAAGGTTCGTTATGATGAAGAGATTGCTGGTAAGGTTTTAAGTTCACAAAAACCTGCCATCATCCCAAACCTTGTAAAACTTTTCAAGTCTATGGGAGATAGCTTTTCCGTTATGTGGTTCAAAAAGGAAGGGCTTGTTTCCTGTGTAGTTGCACCTATTGTATTGGCGAAAACTTCTATCGGATGTCTCAATCTATACTATAGAAGACGATATACATTCAGAGAAAAAGATCTTGATGCATTACGAGTCTTCTGTGATTTCTCTGCAATTGCTATTCATAATGCCAGTCTTATAAAAAAGGTTGAGAATCAACTTAGAGAAAAATCAGCACTTGAGCATATAGGCATTACCCTTACTTCTACTCTCAAACTTTCTGATGTTCTGCAGACATTTGTTTCAGCGGCAGTAGATTTGACCAACACAGAGATGGGAAGTATTATTGTCATTGATGAGAAAGAAAAAAGAATACAAAAAGCGTACAATTACAATAAAAAGAAGAAAAGACTCGAATCATATGAAAGCACTGCAAGACTTAACAGAGGGATTTCAGGCAGGATCCTTTCGAAAAAGAGACCGGTTGCAATTCGGGATATAAGAAATGAAAAGGATGTAAATCCAACAGCGCTGAAGAAGAAAAGAAGGGGAGTGCTTGCTATTCCTGTTATGATTAAGAAAAAATTAATTGCAATCCTCTTTGTAGGTTCCTCAAAACCCCGTGTTTTTTCAAAGAGAGAGGTATCACAGATTTCCGTCCTGACAAACCAGGCAGCAGTGGCTATAGAGAATGCGAGGTTATATGCACAGATTGAACAGAAAATCAGAAACCTTTCCATTTCATACAAAATAAGCCAGACCTTGATCTCAACACTCGACCTTGAAACTCTCCTACTAAAAATCCTTGAAGAATTAAAGAAGGCTTTTGGGTATTATAATGCTGCAATACTTCTTGTAGATAGAGAGTCCTCAAAACTTATCATTAAGGCAGCTAAAGGTTATCCCCAAAAAATATTAAAGATGAAATTAAGAATTGGTATTGATGGAATCACTGGACATGTAGCAGCAACAGGAGAAACATATTATGCACCGGATGTTTCTAAGGACAAGTATTATATAGAGGGGGTTCCACATGTTAAATCAGAGGTTGCTATCCCCCTTAAAATAGAGAAACGTACAATAGGAGTCCTTGATGTAGAAAGCAAGAAAAACGATGCATTCAGCGAATGGGAAATGAAACTTCTATCAATAATTGCAGCACAGATAGCGAATGCAATAGAGAAATCAAGACTTTATGAAGAGACAAAGATGCTTTCCCTTACCGACCCCCTAACTGAATTACCTAATAGAAGACATTTTGATATAATGATAGATACGGAATTAAGAAGGTCTGAAAGATATAACCGCCCACTGAGTTTACTCCTTATAGATCTTGATAATTTCAAGAGCTATAACGATAGGAATGGACATCTTGAAGGGGACAAGGTACTTGCCGAATATGCTAAATTTATGAAGTTAAGTATTAGAGATATAGACTTCATCTGCAGGTTTGGCGGCGATGAATTCGTAGTTGTGCTTCCTGAAACAGATGAATCATTTGCAAAAGCGGTAGCAGAGAGAATAAGGAAGAGGGTTTATAATGCGCGTGAAAAATTAGGGATTACTTTAAGTATTGGAGTTGCCTCTTATCCATTAGATGGTGAGGATAAGATAAGTCTGGTAATGGCATCTGATAGAGCTTGCTATATTGCCAAAGAAGAGGGGGGAAATTGTGTGAGAGATATAAGGGACAGAAAATAAAAATTAGAAGACTGTCACTTCGTGATTACGATAAAATGGTAGAGATATGGAGAAGTTCAGGACTTCCTTTTAAGCCAAAAGGGAGGGAAAGCAAGGCATCAATGAAGAAGCAAATTGAGGCTACACCCGATCTCTTACTGGGCGCCGAGGAAAATGATGAACTTATTGGAGTAATTATTGCCTCAACAGAAGGAAGAAAAGGATGGCTCAATCGCATTGCAGTTGTTCCAGAAAAAAGAGGGAAAGGGATTGCAAAAGCTCTGACAGTTAAAGCAGAACAAGCCTTGCGGAAAAGAGGAATCAAGATAATTGGTCTTTTAGTACATAAAAGTAATACACCATCAATAAACCTTGCGAAATCGCTTGGATATACACCAAATCCAGAAATTCTATATTTAACAAAAAGAGAAAGTGATGATGCATAGGAGGGAAGATGATAGGTAGATACTTTCATTTTGATGAAATGGGGACAACAATAAGAACAGAGATAATAGCAGGTTTTACAACCTTTATGGCAATGGCATATATTATATTTGTACAGCCTGCTGTTCTGCAAGTTGCAGGTATGGATTTCGATGCTGTTTTTGTAGCGACCTGCATTTCCTCATTCGTAGCTACGCTAATTATGGGAGTCTATGCAAATTACCCTATTGCGCTTGCGCCCGGTATGGGTGAGAATTTTTTCTTTGTTTATACTGTTGTATTAACAATGGGGTTAACCTGGCAGGCAGCACTTGGAGCTGTCCTCATTTCCGGCATAGTCTTTGTTATTCTTACCTTCCTCAGAATAAGGGAGATGATTATTAATGCTATTCCTGAATCACTAAAGCATGGTATTGCCGGAGGCATTGGGCTTTTCATCGCATTTATCGGGTTTGTTCAGGCAGGAATAATCATTAAAAGCCCTGGTGGCATTGTTTCTCTCGGTAATCTGCACTCACCCCCTGTTTTACTTGCAATAATTGGTATTTTTATTATTTCCATCCTCTTAGCATTGAGAATAAAAGGAGGCATACTTATCGGTATAATTACAACAGCACTAATAGGTGTTTTTATGGGTGTTGTAAAATTCCAGGGTATTGCAAGCCTTCCACCAACTATTGCTCCAACATTCTTCAAACTGGACTTAGTGAGCACATTCAAACTCGGTGGCGTAACAGTCATTTTAATTTTTCTCTTTATGGATATGTTTGATACCATTGGAACACTTGTGGGCGTTGGTACTGCCACAGGTTTTATAAAAGATGGAAAACTCCCGAGGGCGAACAAGGCTTTACTTGCTGATGCAACAGGGACTATCTTTGGAGCAGTCCTTGGTACATCTACAGTTACAAGTTATATAGAAAGCACAGCAGGTGTTTCTTCTGGCGGTAGAACAGGTTTTGCCAGTGTGGTTACTTCTCTTCTCTTCCTTGTGAGTCTCTTTTTTGCACCTATTATACGAATGATAGGGGGAGGTTTTGAAGTTAGTGAGAGTGTTTTTCTCTATCCTATAACAGCACCTGCTCTGATAATCGTTGGCAGTATGATGATGAGAACTGTTGTTAAGATTAACTGGGAAGACCCTTCTGAATATATTCCAGCATTTCTCACACTTATAGGAATGCCGCTTACATATAGCATAGCAGATGGTCTTGCATTTGGTTTTATCTCTTACCCCATTGTGAAACTCATTAGTGGTAAAGGGAAAGAGGTAAGCTGGCTCTGTTATTTACTCACTCTTCTATTTATTCTAAGATACATCTTCCTCCCTCATTAGGAAGAACGAATGACATATATGGAGTGCAACAACGATGTTGTTGCAAAAGGGAAAAATCATCGATTTTCATAATCCCTACCAGACTTGATGCACCCACAAAAATAACCTTTACTCCATATAAAAAAACGAGATTATTATTTTATATGACAATAAGAAAGATTACTTACTCTGCTCACAACAGGTTTCATAATCTTGAGAAAACTGTTGAACATTGGGTCCGTATTGCCACATTATTTTTACGACTGACTTTCATGTTCTTTGTAGTTAGTCCCTGCTATAGTAACGAAAGTGTGGGAAACTTTGCGGTATATCTTTTTAATGAAAAGGATTACCTTAGGGCGATCGGTGAATATCAAAGAATGTCCTTCTTTTCAAATAACAGCGATTCTGTCGATTTCTATCAATTCAGAATTGCTGAATGTTACAGAAAACGTAATGATTTTGACAAAGCAAAGAATATCTATGATGAACTTATTCTGAAGGGTGTAAGAGACTCTGAACTTGAAAAGCTCTTGATCATTAGTTCTTCTATATGTTCTATCAACAGGGGTGCATTAGAATATGTACGTATAACGTTGAAGGATTTGGAAAAGAGAGATGGGTCATCTGATTCAACCCACTATCTCATTGGTGTAAGTTACCTTAAGGAAAGAAAATGGAAAGAGGCAGAGGAGGAATTCGATAAGATTACCTCTTCTGCGCTAAAGGAACGTGCTTTTCAAATGTTAAGGGAAATATCCGCTCAGCATTTCAAGTCGCCAAAGGTTGCTCTTCTTCTTTCTACGTTTATCCCGGGTGCTGGACAGATATATGCTTCGAAACCACTTCAAGGTATCATCTCTTTTTCCTTAAACCTTTCACTTGGTTATCTAACGTATAAGGCTGTAAGGGAAGACCGAAGAATGGATGCACTCTTAATCGTCTATTTTGGTCTTCAAAGATTCTACTTTGGAAACCTTGAACAGGCAAGAAAATATCCAATAGAACATAACCAGAGAATAATAGATAGAATAGTTATCGAATAAAACAAGGTAAATCCAAATTTTGTTCTTCGTTTAATATGTTACTATTACTATATCTTTGACGTTCGTCATTAGGATTTCGTTTTTTGTTTCCCCTAAAGGAAATGATTATAATACACTATTTGCTTAATGCTCTCACAAACAGTCTTAAGACCATTTTACTCTTTCTTCCTATAGTTGCATCATGCATCGTTATTGAAATACTCTCCGGTTTTGCAAACAGAAGGTTTGCAAGAAGGTTTGGATGGTGCGGTGCCCTTCCTTTAGCACTTATAGGCACACCCATTCATGAATTAAGTCATGCTATTGTCGCGCTATTGACAGGACACAGAATACAGGAATTGGTCCTTTTTAGACCAAATTTCCTGACAGGCGAACTGGGGCACATAAAACATTCCTGGAATGAAAGGAATCCGTTTCATAAATATATTGGGAATCCATTAATTGCAGTTGCACCTTTCTTCGGTGGTTCGCTGGTTATTTACCTTCTCACAAAACTACTTATGCCACAACTTATTGAGGGTAACACATTGCCCATTCTCTCTTCTAATATAATCAGCAACTTCCCACAATTTAAGTTATACATTAACACAATCTTTGAAAGAACGGTTTGTATGTTGAAAATATTCTTTAACTGGGGAAACCTTTTAAATATACGATTCTATATCTATGTTATATTTGCATTCGGTATAAGTCTTCATCTTACTCCTTCAAGACAGGATTTTGCCCACTTCTGGTCTTCTCTGTTCGGGCTTCTCTTTATTGTTTTTGTTTTGAATCTCATATTCCCCAATTTTGTTGGCTTTCTTGAACTCCACTTTGTCTCTTTCATTTTGAAACTCCATCCCCTTCTCTCCCTCGCTGCCTTCTTAAGCTTCATAATCGCTATTATGGCAATAGTATTTTTCTTTATTTGACGGTCTTATTCATCTTTTTTCTTGACTATGGATTATCTTTGTAGTATAAATTTGCAAACGAAGAAGAGTATTTTCTTGCTAAATGAGACAATTTGATGAAATGAAAAAGAAGTGATGATTATTGGTAACATTAATCGCCCTGTGATTCTTAAAGGATTCTGGAATATCTAATGGAAACATTTGTTTACATATTTTTACTCGTAGGTCTGGCTGTATATTTGGGACATCTCGCTCAGAGACTAAAACAGCCACGGATTATTGGAGAGATTTTTGGTGGAATTATTGCTGGGCCACTGTTTCTCTTTATCGCAACTTTCATTTTTCATGAGGGTCACAGAATACATCTTTTTTTATCAACCCAGTATGCCAGCACGAAACTAACGTCACTTGTTGATTTTGCAGGTATTATGATTATGTTCGGAGCAGGTCTTGAGACTGATCTCTCCGCCCTGTTTTCTTCTGCCAAACATGGACTACTAACAGCGATAGGTGGTGTTGTTCTCCCCTTCTCACTGGGGTTACTTGTAGGTAAATATCTTCTCCATCTTGAACTCCTTGCTTCTCTCTACCTTGGGGCAGCAGTTTCTATAACAGCGGTTGCTCTCAGTGTTGCTACCCTTATCCAATTAAAGAAACTAAAAACAAAGGTTGGAATGACCATTATTGTTGCTGCTGTTCTTGATGATATAATTGGTGTAATGATACTTTCGGTAATTATGAATATGACCAGAGGAGAAGGAAGTTTTTCAATTAGGCATATCTTTATAATGGTTTTAGTTGCTGCAATTTTCGTTATTTTCAGCGTGCTACTCGGTCATTTCGGTAAAAAACTACGAAAGTATTTTCGTTTAATAATGAAATCACCACAGGAGAGGTTTTCATTTTTTATACTCTTTCTCTTTCTCTTCTCGATCATTTCACATTTTGCAGGGCTTCATCTCGTTATAGGAGCATTCTTGGCTGGATTGATACTTGGACCATTTTTGAAATTATCTGAAAAAGAGAACCTTAGTAACTGGATATGGGGATTATTTGCTCCACTCTTTTTCGCCTGGGTGGGATTCTCAGTTCAGTTTTCTACATCTGCCTTTGGTGTACCGCTGCTTTTAATCGTTGCCACTGCTTTTATTGGAAAGATAATTGGAGCAGGGGGGGGTGCACTCCTTTCAGGATTAAAGCCCGTTGAGTCCCTGGCAGTTGGTTTTGGGATGAACGGTCGAGCAGCGGTTGAGTTGATTATTGCAGAAATTGCATTAAGAAATGGCGTGATAGACAGAACAATTTTCACAGCAGTTGTTTTTATGGCAATTCTCTCAGCAATCTCCACTCCACTGCTCATGAAATTAATGGCAAATAAGATTACTACCCCTGTGAAAGGATAAATGAAGAGGTTTAGCCAACTCCATCGAAAAACAACTACCTCAATTTCGAAAAAGACAGTCCAAGCATTAGATTAACTTCTTTCTTTTCCCTTGCGAAAGTGTCACTCTTTGTAACAATAACAAAAAGTGCTTACGGTTTAGGGCAGATAAGTGTTGACAAAATCTGATATCTTCTGCCTGTAAACATCGTAGCCTACTACTTCCTTGATGTCTGTATGTGTGGCTCCGTGAACTAACCAGAGTTCTTTAGGTTCTTTTGCCTTTGCGAAGAGGATCTCACCGTTGCGCTCAAAGACCACAAAATCATCATCTTCGCCAGCCATCAGAAAGAGCGGGGCTCCAATATTTGCGATACGTTTCTCAGAGTCGAAGTCTGCAGCATCCACGACATAGGAGCCAGGAAGGTCAAGTAGGTACGAGTCCTTGAGGAGGGCTGTAGATGATGCAGGGGGTGATTCAAGGATAACCAGAGCGGGTTTCACATAGTCCGCAGCACCGTAGACAGTGACATATGTCCCCATAGAAAGCCCCATATAGACTATTCTCGAAAGATCAACATCATTTCTTGCTCTTACATAATCGACTGCTTTCCGCTTATCCCTGTAACACGCTTCATCTGAGGGTGAACCTTCTGATTTGCCATAGCCCTCATAATCGTAGTTGAAAACATTGTAACCGCACTCCCAGAGGATTTCCACCCATCCCCAGTACCTGTTGATGTTTTTATCCTTACCGTTAGAGAAAATAATGGTGACAGGGTTTATGATTGTATCCGGTGCTTTAACAAAGAATCCATAAACTTTATTCCCTTTTGCATCGAGGACCACAGGCTCAATGAGACTATCAGGAATTACCCACCTGATATGATACCAATCCTCAATATCCTCAGGCTGGAAATACTCATCAACGGTCTCGGGTTCAAAGTAGAAAACATCGAGCGTATAGAATCGGTAACAAGATATGGTACAAAATAAAAGGACAATAATGAGAAGGAAGGCTTGAGCAGTTTTCATAATATCCTCCTGGTATAATATATTATACCTGTTTAGACATCCTAATTTGTGTTTGATATCTAAAAATAAAGGTTTAACCCAAGTACAAGACCTATGTCTCCATGTTTGAATATCGGAGCAGTATAATTGACAGCTCTAAAGGTCGAGTTCTCCCATGGAGCAAACCAGCGTGTTTCAAGGGTTGTTCTGAACAGCCTTGACCACCTGTACTCACCTCCAAGAACTAGTGCTGTTACAAGATAGGGGCTTGTCCACTGAAGCATGTTATCGGCGCCGAAGTAAATGAGGTGGTTCTTCACATCATAACTTCCTACGAAGAAAACCTGTGGAAAAGCTCTGAATGTTTTTGGATCGAATGAGAGAGAGTGCGATGTGTCATATGCTTGAAAAAAGAAATTGAGACCCCCACCGATGTTTACTGCTGGATGTATACTGTTCTGAACAGCGTACTGTTTTGCTATGCCGAAATCTAACCCAAGAATGCCAAATATCGCTGGAGTAAGGTGATAAGAAGCATAGAAGTCGGTTCTCTCTGTAAGACCCCGTCTATATCTAACAAGACCATAAGGAATCGGTTTAGACCCTCCATAGTAATCGGCAAAGGGACCACCAACAGCAAAAGTCAGAGAGTGTTTTCCCTGACCCAATGGACGCACCGAACTTATCACACCGCACCCTATCATTGCCCATACCATAACTCCAAGAGTTGCAGCGATGCTGAGGGTTTTAACACTGATACTGCTCTCCTTACACATACCTGCCTCCCTTTTAGAAATTTTATGGCACATAGTAACAATGTGATTGCATAATTTCTTTCTTCAGTACCTCACAGATTTTATCACTATATGGCGACTCAGTAAGGAGCATTGTTTTGAATGTTTCAAGTTTCTTGTTTGAGCAAAATAATATCACTGATAATAACAAATGTCAAGAACTTTCAATGGAGGGTGATATACTATTCTTCTCAAATGTAAAGGATTTCTTCAAACACAGGGAAGCAATTAAAAAAGAAGGTACAATGTTCTACTCCTGGATAAATCTTGAAGGTTTTGGTGAAGGATATAAAAAGGAGATTGAATTGATCAAAGATTCAGAAAGGTGGCGTTCATATGAAGACAGGGACTTCTTCGAAAAAAATATAGGTGCCCTCATGAAAATACTATCATCATATATAAAGACAGTTGAGAAGAAGGGTAGAGTTACAAATGGCAAGATAATGGAAGAGGTAATATATACAATTGAATAAATATGGTTGTAAACGTAATAGCAGACTTAAGCTATGTTGGGTTATTTCCTCTCCCTTGACGCCTGCCTACGCCAAGGTCCATTCTACGTAGCAGTGCTACTGCGAAGGATGAACTTCAGCAGGTTTTTTGTCCGTCGAAGTCTTGACGCAGACGGAGGAGAGGATTAAGGTGAGGGTGAAAGTTGTCATT
>SOIS01000238.1 GCA_004375965.1 Candidatus Cloacimonadota bacterium
TTTCTGTAAAAGGATTTTCAAGTGGATCCTCTGCCATCCCTATAGCTCCATCAGTAGAAAGATATGTATTGAGTGTATCCTGAAGCTGGTTTGAATAGACTCTTCTTGCTCCTCCATTATTAATAGAGCATGCAATTCGGGAAGCCACCTCTAAACGAATGGTATGGGAGTGGTTTTTAGGATAAACTTGAAGTCCACCAAGCGTGCTAATTAATTCCAATTGATTATGATTTGCAAATTCGGCCTTCAAATTAAGTAGTTCCGTTGATAACAGATTCGGCGCTGCGGGAAGTGTTTTATCCAAACAACATTCCTTGTACTTCTTTCCACTTCCGCAAGGGCAGCGATCGTTCCTCCCAATTTTTTTCTTATTCCTTTTTTCTATCATCACTTCTTCACGTAGCTCCTTGCGTCACAAGTAGCCCCTAAAGCACAGGGTGTATACCGTCCCCGGACTGGACGATGTTGATACAAATAAAACTCTTAGGAAGGAGCCCTGAAAAGGAAAGAAAGTTGGCTCTTACCAGAAGAGCATTCTTTAACTTTCTAATAAGGTGAAAACCTTGACGGCCGGGAACTTCTCGATAGTTATGAGCAACCCGGCTGCTCCTTCCCTACAAATAACATATTTGTGGCTAACGTTTGCCAGTTCCCAAGCCTTGCCACGACAGGAAGCGACATTGGGCCGGAGCGAAGGTGACACTAGGATCTTGTTAGACGAAGTTATACCGGTCTTAAGTTATAACTTATTGTTATCTACGCCTACTTTGTCTCCGTCGTCTGAGTCCTTTCCGTATGGGAGGTAGGAGCGCCTTAAACACGTGTGGATACTTCTTTCCTAATTTATGCAACCTTCGTTCGATCATTTTTGTAGTAGCTTTATCCCTTTGCTCTAGGGCTCTTAGAAGCAAAAATGTTCTTGCCTGCTCTTCGAGATCGGAAGTCTTGGAGAGCGACTCTAATACTCCGTCAATCATTATCCGGATCTCCTGTGGCTTCAGAAGCCTCTGAATAGCCCATAGTAATGATAACATCTGCATATAGGGGCTACACTGGGGACGTTTGCTTAATAGACGATCGAATACATCCTTTGCTTCCTTAACCAAGAATCCACTACTAAATGAAAAATCAGAAAGCACCAGTACGACCAAATCTGCATATATTTTCGGAATTGGCACTTTGCTCTTCTCGGCCACTCTTAACAACTCTTCTCTTATCGTCGGTGCGAAAGCTATTGCGTTTTCGATTCCAAAATGTTTCGTTGCAACAGGCGAATGCCATCCAGCTTGCAATAGTCTTCCTACTGCAAGTTTGTCAACAAGAGTTGCCAAGTGCTTGCCTTCAAATGCAAAAATCTTTTCCAAGACTGAATTATCAATCTCCCTTTTTAACCCAGTGTAGAAGAACGCAACATCTCCCCACGTATCATCAAAGTAGATCCGCACAATGACATCATTCAGATTTTCAAATTGTTCCGACTTGCCATGAATGTAAGAAGCCGCAAAATAATCCAAAAAAGAGCGATGCTGGAATGTCACCTTTTCTTTAGTATTAAGGATTCCACTTCTTCGTATTTCTTCAACGAAGCCCCTTAAGTTTTCTTCTCTCCAGCCGTATCGACTGGAATATTCATTTAGAAATCCTTCGAGTTCTTTTCGGGTGATTTCTAAGCGTTCTTTTTGCAAAAATTCCTTGAAAGCGAGTTCAGCAAGAAAGCGCTGTTTGATAAAATACTCAAAGAGCACTTCGATACCCTTGTCTTTATCCCATCGTCCAAGCATAAGGTCAGAGAACCTTTCATAAAGTTCAGTTACTGAAGCAGGGACTTCCTTATGGCTTTCAACTAATTCTACAAGTAATAACAGAGATAATGGGACCATTGGTATTTGAAATTCTACTCTTCTTAGTCCGTCTTTCAGGGTATCCAGTATTTTCTTATCGGTAAGCAGTTTTTGGAAAAGCTTAAGAGCTCGGCCAAAATCAAACGACAAAAGTTCATACCTTTCAAATCTGGAGGACAGAGTCTTAATGATATCAACCTTCCGTGTGCTAATGATAAGAGCGCAACCTAATTGTTTGGAGAATTCTTCTGCTTTTTCTAGAATATTCTTCTGTTGATTTGGTAAGGCTTCATCCAAACCATCAACCGCCAGTAGGTTCACCTTAAAACGATCAAGTAACTCGGCATTGGAAAAATATTCTTTTCTAAGTACTTCGGAATCACCAGATTCCAGAATTTCCTTTGTTGACACTAGGATTGGCACCTCTACTTGTTGTTTTTTTGAGATACCTCGAATTACAAGCTCAGAGGCCTTTCTCCAATTATCAATTGCCAATTTAGCTAAAGCGACTGACTTCCCTGTTCCGGGATCACCTCCCAATATTATCTTTTTGCCTGGTCTAAGGACCAGGTTTAGCTGTAAAAAGGGCATTCTTCGCCTTTTGATGATCGTTCTGATGGTTGATGCGAGTTCTTCCTCATCAAATTGAGCAGGCATATCAATTGTATTAACTAAAGGTTCCACAAAACACTCCGATAAATTCTTCCCTCTTTTGGAAAACAAGTGCTTTTTCTCAAATTTTTGTATTTTCTCTTGGAGGAAATCGATAAGTTTCCCTTCAAAAAATACCTGAGGATAGTTCCTTGTAAAACTGTCAATAAGCCAGTTCATATCAAAAGTCTTTATACTTTTGCCATTCAATTCTCCTTTTAACCTTTTACGAGCGTTTCCACTTAATTCTCCTGCTAACATGATCCACACTTCAGAGATAGTCAAGCTTTCCAAAATTGCTTTTAGTTTCGCGGGATGAGCAAAAGCTTGTTGAACCTGGCTTATTATCTTATCTACTTTCCCTAAAGTTTTGCCACGTATATCCCCCGTTCCCACAATGATCCCGATTATGGTTCTACCAAATTGGTCTTCTCTTACCAGTACAAGATCTTTCCCATACTCTTGTGGGCCATGTGTTATCTCAACCACACCATCTGGCTCCATCTTGTCTAAAAGAATTCTTAGATGCTCATGCAACTCCTTTTCTTCGAAGGACATTAAAACATCTCTTCTTCTCCTTTTGGAAAGTACTCTTGCCCTTTGGCTTATCTCTGTTTGTTCAATCATATCTATCTCCCTCCAGTTTCGAATTTGAAACAAAAGGTAGTCTTAAACCTATTTGGCCTTATGCAGTGTCATGATCGTGTTATGATTTCGGCTAACTCGTTGATATTTGAACAAGTTTGCATATCCTTTCGTTTTGGTATTGTACGAAGTACTTCAGCTATACTTGCCTACAAATAAATCACTCTCTATTTGTCATTTTTCATATTGCCGAATCTGCATCTATTCCTTGTCCGGGATATATACAAGCAAATCTCCAACAGAGCAATTCAGAGCTTTACAGAGTTTTCCAAGAACCCCATAAGTTATCTGCCTAGCACCTGTTCCACGGTTCTTACCCATCTTAGAGAGCGCATTCACGGAGATGCCTGTCATCTTACTAAGCTTGGAGTAGTTAAGGTCTCTTTCAGCCAGTAGTATCTTCAGCCTATTCTTGATCATAAACATCTCCCTTCAATGATATTTTACACTGATTGGTGTATATGGTAATCATCAAAATGGAAAAAACCTCTTGACAAATGTATCAAATGTACTATAATTATACTGGGAGATGTAAATATTCAATCGATGAAGAAACTATCACCAATCACTAATCTAAATATACTACTTATCGAGCCAATGTCAAGTGCCTTGGGAAAGGAGGTGAGGACGTGATGATTATACTGTGTTGGGCGAGAAAGTACACCAGTGAGTTAGATAAGCATAGGCTTGCAAAGGCGATTGGCAGGATCATTCCTATCATCGTCGAGTGGCATAAGGCTATAAGAGCAACAAGTAAGAATATCAAAGTAGAAACCCGGCTGATATTAAAGTAAGGGGGCAGCTGCTAGACCTCGCGAAAGGAACAAAGCAACTGCCCGTGCACAGAACCCGGAGGTCCCATGCACTTATATTCTAACAGATGGTGCCTCCGGGTCAAGAACCCTGGAGGAGAAGAAAAATGTATGAGAA
>SOIS01000099.1 GCA_004375965.1 Candidatus Cloacimonadota bacterium
GTTGTGTTGTTAATGGACCAGGTGAAGCCAGGATGGCAGATGTTGGGATTGCCGGTGGAAAAGGAATGGGTGTGGTTTTTAGAAAGGGGAAAATTGTTAAAAGTGTCGTCGAGGAGAAGCTATTTGATGCCTTGCTAAGTGAAATTGAAAAGATGGTAAATAGTAAAAAATAGGCGGAGGACAGAAAAACAGCGTAGGGAGTAGGGCGCCCTTCGACAGGCTCAGGGCAGAAGGCAGAAAACGGAAGAGAGAAGACAGAAGGCGTGAGACGAAATTGCGAAAATGTAAAATGGAGATTAAAACAGTAAAAGCAAAGAATGAGATTGCTTCGGAAGGGGTAAAGGAATAATACTCGCAATGACACCTTCTTCTCTCCTGTCATTGCGAGCCCACCTAAATATCGTGAACTTTCGACGAAGGAGAAAGAACGACGAACAAAGTGAGGAGACAATCTCATATTGATACTGAGCAAGTATGAGATTTCTTCGATTGTGAATATGAGAGTAGAAGCAAGGTGCTCCGTGCCCCTACAAGCAATGACAAATAAACGAAGTAAACCATGTAAACAATGTTAACGTTCTAAGCGCATTAAAAAAAGGTACGAATAACGAAGAAATGTTAAAAGAACGATGTAAAGAGTGTAAGCTTAACTTTGTTTTTTTTAAAAAACTTTTATATTTCAATAGACTGAAGTCAACAAACATAAAATTATATAATCTTATGGAGAAAGGCTCAGATTCACCTGATGTGGTCATAGCAGGCAAGCAAACAGAAGGAAGAGGCAGAAGAGATAATTACTGGTTTTCTCCGCTTGGTGGATTGTGGATGTCGGGAATTCTTCCTGACGTACTATCCAATAAAGATATTACAACCCTCAATATTTCCTGTGGACTGGCATGTGCAAAGGCTTGTGATGCGATTATAAGAGATACAGGAGTGTCAAATTGTCATATACTCTTGAGGTGGCCAAATGATATAATCCTTGAAAACAAAAAGTTAGGTGGTGTTCTTATAGAGGTTAAAACAGAGGGTCAAAGTAAGAAATCTATTATTCTTGGAATTGGTATAAATGTTAATCAAAAGGGATTTCCAAAAAATTTGGAGAAAAGTGCTGTTTCACTTTTTATGTTATTAAAAAAGAGGGTTTCAAGAAAAAGTTTGATGTTTTATATTCTTACAGAACTTGATAAAATGATAATATATATAAAGGAAAAAGGAACAGATGGTCTTCTTCAGGAATGGAAGAATTACTCTTACGAAGTAGGAAAAAAAATTGAGATTAGTGTCGGAAATAATATAAAGAAAAGTGGTAAAGTCCTCGGAATCGGAAAGAGTGGTGAACTAATAATTGTTGATAGTAATAGCACTATAATAAAGATTTTTAATGGGTATAATTTAAAACTTCTTGACAAATAAGAGATTTTATTTTATTTTTATAATATTGTATGTCCTATAAATAAAGCTTATAAAAATCAATGTAATCAGGAATAGTTAATATTATACCAGGAGGGTAGAATGAGAGCAACGATTTATAATGATTCTGGAAACACAGTTGGATATGTAGAAGATAAAGAGATAAAAGATGTCTTGTATGAGACCATTGGATATATTGAAGGAGAGGAAATAAAGGATAAGTTTAATAATACAATTGCCTATATCAAAGATAATCAAATACTAAACAGCGAATACGGTGCTCTTGGTATTATTGACGAAAATATGATAAAGGATGCTGATTATGATACACTGTGTTACTTTTTTAAGGATGAACTTAAGGATGCATCTTTTAAGGATATAGGACATTTTGAGAATGTCCTTAATAAGAATCAAATAATAACAGTTGCTTTACTCATCTTTAAGATAATTGATTTACAATCAGAGAGTGGAAAGTAATGAGGGGAAATATAATATATAATATTTAATTGTAGAAGCAGATATGTAAAACTTCTAAAGGTATTTCGATACTTCTTACTTCCTACTTTCTGTTCGCTATTTCTATCTTATTCCCTGGGTTTTCCGATAGGGATGATGTAGAGTGGAACCTCTTCATTTGTGCAACCAATAACATTTTTAACTTTCTCGTCATAGAAGGCACCGATTGGAACCGAGCCGAGGCCGAGTGCAACTGCCTGAAGTTGAAGGTTTTCAGCTACATGTCCCGCTTCAATATGAACATATCTAGTTCCTCTTTCTCCATACTTAATCATAGTCCTTGCATATATGGCAGTAATGACAATATCGAGAGGTGCTGAATGGATGGCAGACTGGCTTAAACCTGCATTCGCAAGTTTTTTCCTGAAGTCTCCCTCTTTAACGAGAACAAGCTTATGTCCGGAAGGAATGTAGTGGTATATTCCTTGCTTTAGTACTGTATAAACTTCTAACGGATAGAGTGCTCCAGCAGATGGTGCTGCCCTGAAACTGAAACCTCGAAGAGTATGTGTTATTCCCTGAGCAGCCCAGAGAAGTTGTGAAATCTCCTCAATGGATAGCGGTTCTTTTTTGAAAGATCTCACACTTTTCCTGTTTTTTATTGCTTCTTCTACAGAGACCTGACCTTTATGTTTTGGTAAAGGTAATAGAATCTCTTTCTCCGCACTCCCCATTAAAAGCAACATTATTAAAAAAGGTGCCATAATTACCCCCCAGTTACAAGGTTAAAGGATAAAGGAGATCACTTGTATGTCTCTATAAATTTTCGTATGGACCTATCGAATGTTTTTTCGACATCATCGGGGAAGAAGCAAGCTGGCAATTCACCCATCCTCCAGTGATATTCAATGCAATCGCAGCACTTGCCCTTCCTTGAACAAGGTTCATAGGTACAGTTACATTTTTTCAGGTTCTCTTCAATATTACATTCCATTACTCCTCCTTTTTGAATAATGAATTATGCGTGTGTTTGATTTGTTTCATAATAATCTCTTTTTCCATTCATTGAGGAGAGTGAGTGCATCTATTGGGGTCATCCCTGAAATATCGAGGTTTATTAATTCTTCATATATTATCCTTTCTGGCGGAGTGAAAAGTGAAAGTTGTTCCTCCTTCACAGCATATCCCTTTTGCGCAATGGCTTTTCTTTTCCTCGACAAGTCTTTTATTTCTTCTTCCTCAAGTTCAGCAAGGATTTCTTTTGCTCTATTGATAACCTCATTGGGAAGCCCAGCGAGTTTTGCCACATCTACACCGTAGCTTTCATCTGCACCTCCGGGAACCACCTTTCTTAAGAAGATGATTCTGTCTCCCCATCGTTTAACTGAAACATTATAATTCTTGACACCACTCAAAATTTCTTCCAATTCTGTGAGTTCATGGTAGTGGGTGGCAAAGAGTGTTTTGGGATGAACTTTAGGATTGTTGTGAAGGAATTCACAGACACTCCAGGCGATTGAGAGTCCATCAAATGTACTTGTTCCTCTTCCAACTTCATCCAGTATTACAAGACTTTTATCCGTCGCATTGTTGAGTATGATAGCTGTTTCTATCATTTCTGCAAGGAAGGTACTTACTCCTCTTGACAGGTCATCAGATGCCCCAATCCTTGTAAAAACCCTATCCACAACACCTATTCTTACCTCTTTTGCGGGAACAAAGCAACCCATTTGAGCCATTATGGCTATTAATCCAACCTGTCGAAGATACGTTGATTTACCTGACATATTTGGTCCTGTAATGATTAGTATTTGATTTCCGTTGTTGTCAAGATGGATATCATTAGGTATAAAGGACTCTTTTTCTATCATCTTTTCAACAACCGGATGTCTGCCCTCAGAGATAAATATCTCATCTGAATTACTTAGAATAGGTTTTGTGTATCTATTTCTTTTTGATAAAAAAGCGAAACATAAGAGTAAATCAAGGAGTGCTATTGCCTCTGCAGTCTTCTGAATCTCTTCTACCCTCTGTGAAGCCTTTGTTCTGATATCTACGAAGATATTATATTCTAAACTTTTTATCTTTTCCTCAGAACCCAAAACCGTGGTTTCATACTCCTTTAATGGTGGTGTAATAAATCGTTCACAATTTGTAAGGGTTTGCTTTCTTATATAGTCATCTGGAACATATTTTAGGTTGGGTTTTGTAATTTCAATATAGTAACCAAAAACTGAATTGTATTTTACTTTTAGGGATGAAATGCCTGTTTTTTTCCTCTCTTCTCTTTCAAGGTCCGCTATCCAGTCCTTACCCTGTGATACGATAGTCCTTGTCTTATCCAATTCATCGTTAAATCCGTCCTTGATTATCCCACCATCTGTAATTGTTAATGGTGGCTCATCTACTATTGCATCATCAATTAGTTTCACTACATCAGTAAAATCTGTCATTTCGCTTTCTATCTGTTTGAGTACCTTAGTTCCTAATCCTTTTATTTCTTCTTTTAAGAGAGGTATTTTCAAAAGGGAATCCTTTAGCTGAATAAGGTCTCTTGCGTTTGCTCTCTCTGTTGCTATGCGTCCCATCAACCTTTCTATATCAGAGATCGATTTCAGAATTTTCCTTACTGTTTTTACTGTAAGTTCCTTATTAAAAAGTTCATCAACTGCTTCAATCCTTTCCTGAATAGTTTTCAGTTTACAAAATGGTCTAAGAAGGGTCAGACGTAGGATTCGAGTCCCCATTGGTGTTACGGTTTCGTTAAGTATGCTGAATAGAGTTCCTTCCGTTGAACCATCAAACCTTCTTATTAGTTCAAGGTTTCTTACTGTTGAGTTATCAAGGATAAGTTTGTCACCAAGATCGCTTCTCTTTAATTTCTTTATGTGTTTCAGCTTTCTCTTCTGTGTGGTATTCAGATAGTTTAGAACAGCCCCTGCTGCACCTACACCGAGATGAAGTTCCTCAACACCGAAGCCTGCAAGTGTTTCTACATCAAAATGTTTCTTGAGTTTTTCGGATGCATAACCATATTGAAAATCTATATCTGATACAGGGGTTAGAACAAACTCATCGAGAAAAGAATAATTCTCATTTTCACTAACGAGAACCTCACCGGGTTCTATTCTCTTTAGTTCATCAAGGATTTCTTTACTTGCTACCTCTTCTATATAGAAATCGCCTGTTGAGAGGTCACAATAGGAGAGCCCAAAATTTCCTTTGCCATCTGATTTTAGAGCAGTAAGAAAGATGTTCTTTCCTGAATCAAGTATATTGGGGTTTGTAACTGTTCCCGGAGTTATTACTTCAACAACGTCCCTTTTTACAAGCCCTTTGGAAAGTGCGGGATCTTCCAATTGTTCACAGATTGCCACCTTTAACCCTGCTTTGATAAGTTTAGTAATATATTTATCAGCTGCTTTTACAGGAATTCCAGCGAGCGGGACACGATTTCCTTTGCCGTGTGACCTTGAGGTAAGTGCAATGTTTAAAACCTTAGATGCTATTTCTGCATCCTTGAAAAAGGTTTCATAAAAATCTCCCATTCTGAAAAGCAGGATGCTATCTTCATAATCAGATTTTACCCTGAAATACTGCTTTAATATTGGAGTAATCTTTTGCATCAAAGTCTTGTTTCTTAATATACTAAAAAGGCATAAACAATAGAGAGAACAGAGGGTTAAATTCTTTTTATTTTGACTATCCAGAGGGGTATCTTTTCTTTTTCACTGAAAAGTTTTGAGAAACCCAATGCAGCATCCTTACTTTTAAATTCTCCAATGAGAACCTTATAATGTTTAATTCCTTCCTTTTGGGTTACTGCCAACCAGGAATCGTATCCCTTTTCGCTGAATGAAGCAACAAGATTTTTTGCACTTTTTCTGTTTTTAAAAGAACCAATTTGAATACTGTATATACTTTTCTTTCTGCTCAGTCTCGAGAGGGCTTCTTTTGCAATACTGAACATAACTGTATCACTCTTTCCTATCCTTTTGTACCATTTTACTGCATTAGTTGTATCCTTCAATGCTTCATAGGATGAAGCAATCCACAAGCAAGAAGGTCTATAATATTTTGATTCAGGGAAGGATAGCATGATTCTTTTTAATGTTGATAGTGCCCTTTTATAGGAACCTTGCAAAAACTCATACTGAGAAATAGAATAAAGTGCATGATTACAATAATCACTTTGCGGATATTTAACCACGATTTCCTTAAAAAATGAGATGGATTTTTCTGCATCTCCTTCGAGTAAACCTCTATACAGGAGGATTTCATCAACATTTTCATCACTCCCATTTATTTTTACGAGTTTTACTTTTGCTTCTTTAAATCTACCCTCGTTGTATAATTCTTTTACATCTCCTATGTCAGGATTACCAGGTGCATTGAAGATGACAAGGAGTGAGAAAGACAAGAGAATATTCATCAAAAGTTCCTTTCTCCTGGTTCTGTCTGAAGCCACCAATTAAAATCTATAGTGATTCCGTTCTGGTCCCACTCGATTGTATGAATAAAAACCTTTGCATAGTGAGGAGCCATATCAGTAATCATATAGTAATAGGAATAACTACACTCCTCTGAATCTCCATATCCTGATTCAGGTGCAGTACTCAAATTTTCTGAACTCTTTTGAATACCGCTTCCCTGTGGGGTTATGAGTATTGCTGTTGCTGCATATGCTTTAAGTTGAAATGAACCATAAGCATTTCCGCCTCCACTAAAGATAAATATTGCATCGCCATTTTTTGGTGCAAAAAGACTATCAGAACCGGAGATGACATTTGGGGCAGGAGCAGGATTTAATCCACAGCCATTTACAAAGAAAAGGGTTAGGGGAATAACAACTATAAGGAAGATTATACTTATACTTTTACATGTTTGATGGAAACTATCTAAGAATGAGTGAAACGGTTTCATATTCACTTCTCCAACTCGTATGTTTCCCATTCCCCACATGCTGAACATCTGATTATGAAATCTTCTGAAATGAAACCACATTTTCTGCATTTGAATATCTCCTTTTTTTTGTAAACCTCAATAATATGACGGAGTATAGCAACTGCTTCACTTTTTCCAAGTTCCATCTCTGTCAAAAGAAGCAGAAGGTTCGTTTCAATGGAATCAGGATATGTCTCAACCTCGTTTTTAAGGAGTTCATGCGCTTCACTCAAATGTCCCATTTTCAGGTAGTAATCTGCAAGGGAAATGTTTGTTCTATTATCTTCTGGGAGCTTTTCGAGAACATTTTTGTAAGTCTCTTCTATCTTCTGAAATTCTCCTTTTTCATAGTATGACTTCATCAATCTTGGAAAAACAATTTGCCCACTTCTTGCATCTATATTGATTACCTTATTGTATAATTTGATTGCTTCTTCGATGTTTCCCTTTGAATACTGTATATCACCTAAATAGACGAGTGCAGGAATACTTTCAGGTTTCATCTTCAGAACGCGAGCTAAAATTTTTTCCGCCAATTCCTTATCACCTTTCTTGTTTACTTCGTATGCTGCGTAGATTTCATAATTAAAAAGATTTTCCTTGGGATAACTAAATTGCTTTGCCATTTTTCTAAATGTTTCTATGGCTTCATTCCACAAAGAAGATTTTTCATAGGAAAGAAGAAGAAGTTTATTGTACTGTTCATTCTGGGGCTCAGATTTAATCAGCTTTTTCAAGGTTTCAGTCACTTTTTCGTATGCTTCAAGTGCTATATAGTCCTTTGCAGTCTGAACAAGGATTCTATTTATTATTTTTTTAGGAAGTCTTCTTCTTGCAAATAGATACCTGTGTATCTGAAGTGCCTTTAATGGTTCATTCCTTTTTCTCAGGAGTTCTGCCAGACGTATATATGCTTCAACATTATCACTGTCCAAAAAAACCGCTTCTTGAAATTTTTTGAGGGCAAGTTCTTCTTCTTCATCTATTAAGGCAATTAGTGCTTCTTCATATGGTGAAATCCGCTCTTTCCTAATCCTCTTCATAAAGAACAGCAAGATTAAAAGACCTATGAGAAAAATGCCAAGGACGATCGGGATTATCCAGTAACCGCTCATTTTGACTCCTTCTTTTCTTCTTCTTCCTTTTCTTCTACTTCTTTACCCAATACTACCTCTTCTATAGGGAGATTTCTGAGTGATGTCAGCTCCTTTTTTAATTCCTTTAGCTCACTCTGAGTTCTCCATAGTCGGGTTTTTAGCCGTAGCTCATCTATGAAGGCAACAATAATTGTAAAGATAACACCGATAGCGAAAGTCTCTATAAGAACGAGAGTAAGAGGAATACTATGGAATGTCCACGTGAGTAGTGAAACATCAACAAGTGTATTACCGTTCTGTGTTCCGACAATAATTCCAAGTATTGTAATGATTGCTGCCCAGAGAAGTATAAATAAAACCATTTTGCCTCCTTTTGTTTTTTGATTATCAACCTACCAACTTCTATCCTGCGTCTTCTATCTTACATCCACGCAGGCTAACCCTTCGACTCCGCTCAGGACAAGAGCCTGTGGCTACTTTCTCCTGACTGCTTACTGCCTATCGCTTCTTTTAGTGGAACACCTATGGGTGTCCATCCCTTTACTTCTTCAACCCGTACCTTTACTATCGCTCCCTTTCGAAGTTTTTCTTTTACTACTACTCTTTTATTATACAATGTTATTCCATTAGATTCAAGAAGATTTTTCTCATTTTCGCCTGTAATCAGGACATCAAGAACCTTTCCTTTATATGATTCACTCTTATTCCTGGTGATTTCAGACTGAACACGGATCAATTCATTCAATCTTTTCTTCTTAGTCTCCTCCTTAACAGTATCAACAAAGGTGTTAGCAAGGGTAGATTTTCTTGGAGAATACTTAAACATATATGCAGAGTCGAAACCAATCCTTTTAACCATATTTATGGTATCTGTAAAATCTTTCTCTTTTTCATCTGGAAATCCGACAACAATGTCTGTAGAGAGAGTAACGTCTTCTATTGTATCTCTAATTTTATCAACGATTTTTATATATTCATCCTTTGTATAGTTTCGTTTCATCAGTTTGAGTATTCTTGAACTTCCTGATTGGAGAGGAAGGTGTAGAGATTTTTCTATCTTTGGTTCATCCTTCATGACATCGATTACTACGAGTGGAAAATAAGCTGGATGAGATGTAAGGAAACCTATCCTTTCTATACTTTTAATTTTTGCTATTATAGAAAGGAGGTAGGGGAGACCGTTCCCTCTGTCATTGTAGTTATTAACATTCTGTCCTAAAAGAATTACTCGCTTATATCCGCGTTTACTAAGTTTACTAACCTCATGAACAATATTCTCAATACTTCGGCTCTTTTCTTTACCTCTCGTATATGGAACTACACAGTACGAACAGAAATTGTTACATCCTCTCATTACAGAAACGAAAGCTTCAGGGAATTTTCCCCTTGCAGGTGAAACTTCAGAATAGAGAGCAGTATCAGTAAATTCAACAAATACTCCAGCCTTATCTTTAACAGAGGAAGTAATTCTCTTGAGATTGTCGGGTCCAAGCACAAAATCTATGAAAGGTTTTTTTTCTAACAATGTTCCCTTGAGGTGCTGTGGAACGCATCCAGTTACACCAATTCTTATGTGAGGATATTTTTTTTTCAGACCCTTTAATGAATCTATCCTTGACAATACTCTGTTAACAGCATGTTCACGGACAGCACAGGTGTTAACTATAATAACATCAGCTTCTTCGATAGATTGAGCTTCTATATATCCATCTTCCTCCAGAAAGGATGCCATAAGGTTTGAATCATAGATATTCATTTGGCAGCCAAATGTTAGAATATAGTATTTTTTCACGTCATACTCACCTCAGACCATAGAACCCGAAATTGCGAAATTAGGAAATTGAAAATTGTTTCTTGTATATTTTGTACTGATTTTCGTAATTTCTGTTTCCGCATTTTCGTCTGTTAAAAACATTTTTCTCTCTTTTAGTATATTCTGCTTAGATTTCATCCATTAGTAAGAATTCTTCCATATGTATCGTATCCTGTTATTCTTTCAATAAGAACATTCATGAATTTATTCTTACCATTTTCTGTTTCAGGAATAAGAACCCTGATGTAGTTTCCTGAAAATCCTACCATCATTTTTGTTAACCTGTCCCTTTTTGTCTCCATAAGAACTCTAAGGTCTTTATTGATGTATCTTTTTCTGAACTCGATGGACTTTTTAAGTCCAAGTTCTCTTAATAAAGCACTTCTTCTTTTTTTCTCTAATTCGTTAATCGTATCCGGAAAGATTGCAGCGAGGGTACGTTTTCTCGGTGAATATCTAAATACATGGAGGTAGGTGAATGGTAAGTCCTTTATGTAACTGTAAGTATTCTGGAATTCCAATTCTTGCTCACCGGGAAAGCCTGTAATTATATCAGCACCAATACCACAATCGTCTATTATTTTCTTTATTCCAATAAGTTTACAAGCAATATCAGATGGGTTATAGTTTCTTCCCATTGCTTGTAATATTTTTTCATCAGCACTTTGGAGTGAGATATGAAAATGGTGACATATTTTTGGCGATGTAGAAACAAGGTTGATAAGTTCATCGCATATCTCATCAGGGTTGAGTGAGCCAAGCCGTATCCTTTCAAGTCCTTTAATATTCTCTATTTCTATCAGGAGTTTTACAAGATTCTTCCCTCTGTAAATGTATCTTCCAATGTGAACACCGGTTAAAGTAATCTCTTTAAATCCATTTTTTACAAGAGCTGTAATCTCATTAAGGATATCTTCCATTGGTCTCGAATACTCCTTATCTCGTAAGTATGGAACGATACAATATGAACAGAAACTGTTGCATCCTGTCTGGATTTTTACAAATGCTCTCGTATGTTCGTCAAATTTACTAATGCTGTTTTTACGTAAGGAGAAGAAATTCTCAAAATATGAAGTTTTCTTAGAATTGGTCACATATATATCTGCCTCTGGAAGACGTCCACGTATCTCTTCTGGATAACATCCGGTAATGATGATCTTTGCATCCTTTGACATTCGACGTGCCCTTCTTACAATATTCCTGGATTGCTGAACTGCATTCATAGTCACAGAACAGGTATTGATAACATAAATGTCAGCACTACTGTTGAAATCTGTAATTTCATATGATGCTCCTTCTGCCATTTCCCTCAAAAGTTGGGTATCATACTGATTAAGTTTACATCCGAGTGTTTTAAAAGCAATTTTCATAGTTTCTTTATCTGGTTTTTCGAATCTTTTCCCGTTTTATTAGTACTATTTACAATATATTATAAAACGATGTGACAGTCAAGGATTTTCTCCTTCACAAAATAAAAAAGGACAGTAGAGTAAGAAAATACTCTACTGTCCTCGTTTTCTTAGGTAACTATAGGCAACTATGGTTTCATATGATGCTTTGGACGGATGTGATCCCCTTTTTTGTGTTTGCTAACTTTTCTCATATGATGTTCTCTCTTAAACTCCTGGAATTTTTCCATCTGTTCTGGAGTAAGAGTCTTCTTAATGGATATCATCTGTTTTGTTTTAAGGATCCATGCGTCTGTTTTTAACTTCATAATTTCTTTTATAAGTCCAACTACCTTTCCTTCATCAGGTTTATCCGCGTCAAGCACCTCTCTTAAATCAATCTGTTTTAACTCGATCTCAGAACGGACCTTTATCATGTCCTTTTCTGTTTTGATCGAAAGTTCCTTTATCGTATTGATTTGTTTCTCAGAGAGTGCAACATCTTTAATAAGTTTTTTGTTTTTCCATAGGCAGCGAAATTCAGCAAAAGAGGACGATATAAAAAGGAATAAGAAGACTAAGGAAACCAAAATTATCAATATCTTTTTCATTTTTTCACCTCCCTCCAGTTATCTTCTATTCATATATTTAGAGGATGGAAAGCTTAAAAGGTTTAAAAAATACTGTTACATTTGAAGGTATTTTACGCAAATAAAAGGAATTTGTCAACAATTATTTTGAAATTTCAAACAAAGATTGAAATTTCTGATTATTTACACAGTTAGATAATTTCATATCTGACAAAGAAAGCAGATTGAAGTCAAGATTACTCAGATTTGAATATCTTCTGTAATCACTTACATTCACTTAAGGTTGTGGGGGTGAACCCTTGCACCAACATCAGCACGTAAGGTGGATGAGGGTAGATCTGTGTAATTTGACTTTGTGAATAAACTACTTGCTTTTTAAAAAATTTATGGTAAAATAAAATAAATGAAAGATATTATTTACTGTATTGCTGATGCTCACCTTGGAATAGGTGAAGAGGAGGAAGAGAGGAAAAAGGAAAGAAATCTTATAGCATTCCTTGATAAGGTAAAGAAAGAAAGAGCAGACCTTATTATTGCCGGGGATTTATTTGATTTCTATTTTGAATATAATTCAGTTATTCCCAGGAAATACTTTGATATTTTAGCAAAACTGAAAGAGATAATTAGAGCCGGTGTCGGGGTATGGTTTGTTCCCGGGAACCATGACTTCTGGGTTGGTCCCTTTTTTGAAAAAGATATAGGTGTGAGAATATTCAGGAAATCAATGAAATTCAAATTCTTCAATAAGAAAATCTTTTTAGCACATGGTGATGGGCTTGGAAGATTTGATCTTGGGCATCTACTTTTGCAACTCCTTTTAAGGCAGCCACTGAATATTTTTCTTTTTTCTCTTCTCCATCCTAACCTTGCGTATGCTCTGGGGAGATGGGTTTCAAAGATGAGCAGGCAAAAATCATCGAACAGAAATTTTATATTGAAGGGACATCCATTGAAGAATTTTGCAAGAAATATGTGGGAAAAGGGTTACGATACGGTAATACTTGGACATATTCACTATCCACACATAGAGAAAAAGAATGGGAAAGTTTTTGCAATAATTGGTGACTGGATAGACAATTTTTCTTACATCCGCATATCGAAAAACGGAATTTCACTACACTATTTCAAGAACTAAACAACAGACCAAAAGTACAAAATTTAGAAAATTAAAATTACTAACATTAAGACATAATTTCGTAATTTTACAGTTTTGGATTTGTTAATTTCCCAGTTTCTAA
>SOIS01000160.1 GCA_004375965.1 Candidatus Cloacimonadota bacterium
ATTATCTCCTGGTCTACCATTTCTGTTTTTGCAAGGGCAAGTTCCGCATTGAAGGCAGGACCTATAAGTTCGTTATCCTTGAAACCAGCAATCAAGGAGAGCATTGAGGTGCCATGGTTGATCTGGGCTGGAGGGTCACCATATTCCCATCCAACGTTAGAGTCATTGTTTATAAAATCCCATTTATCAATTATATGCTTGCTCACAACTGCAAGAGCTTCAAACCGTATGGAGTCAACAAGAAATCCTGTGTCAAAGAGACCAATCCTGATACCTTCACCAAAGTAGCCGTTGTTGTGGGCAATATCTATTGCAATCAGGGAATTCTGGCTTTTTGAAAGTCCATAATTAAACTCAAATCCTTCTTCTTTATCCATCTTCTTTATAACTTTTTTCTGCGGTTTGTAGGTTTCTGGTTTTAGATAGAATTTCTCAACCCTCTCTATCTTCCGAACAAAAGGAAAATACTTTATTTCTTCTATCTCTTTTTTTCTAACTCTGAAACTTGCTCCGTTCAACCAGTTTGATATTATTCTCTTCTTAATCCCTTTCTCTTCAATCTTATGTATGTAGTCTTTATGTACGGGTAAGTCGGTGAAATCTACGATTTCTGCTCTCCCTGTTTTTTCTCTCCTTTTCCGCCTTCGAGGACTGAGGCTGTTCTTGAATTGAGTAATTCGCTTCTCATACTCATCCATTTTGAATATTCCCTTATCTGTGAAAAAGACCCATATATTTATCTCATCAGTCTCTTTCATCCTCTCCATTGAATACTGTAGTCTTTTACCGATTCTCTCCCTTTGAGGTGGCTCGTAAAGTCGTTGAGCATTTAGATAACTGAGCCCTGTAGCGAGAAGCAAAGGAAGAACTAACCATATTATCGAGCCATGTCTTGGAGAATTCACTAATTTCCTCATTTTACCTCCTAATTTCTGTGTCTTATATCATATAAAACTAAAAAGTTCAAGGAAAATTTTGAGATTTCTGAAAAAGTCAGAAACCCCTGATTACACTGATAAAAGTTCAGATTACACAGATTACATGGAACAGGGATTGAGGAATGTTTGATATTTTTCTTGAAAATGTGGAAAACATCTGCTATAATTTATTGATACTGTTATGTTTCAAAAGGAGATATACTTATGAAAAAAATCATTTTTGTGATTATTATCCTTCTTCTTTTCGGAAACCTTTTCTCTCTCCCCTTATGGGAGACTGAAGATTTTATAAGGGCAGAATATGAGAAGAGACCTGAATCAGTTTTTCAGGAACAAATTCCTCAGCCCGGTCCCGAATGGCAGCGATGGAGTTATATCCACCAGTTTTTTAAGACCTGTGATTTTATAAAAGGATTGCAAGTTTCAGATTCCGCTTCGCCCGATTTTGGTGGGATGATAGAGGGCGAAAATGCCATGAACGTTATCGAAACAGACAATACTCAGGAGGCAATCTGGGTATGGTCAAGATACAAGGAACTCACAGGTGATACGACATATGACAAAAATATAAGAAGAGCATGGATTTATGTACTCTCGCACCCTGCATATAATGAGGAAGGAACAGAGAGTGACTATTACAGGGTCTGGAACTGTGGGCTTGCACTTTTTGCAGAAGGGAAATACAGAGAGGTAACTGGTGATTCAAGTTTTATTGATTATGCAGATAGCTGTATCGGATATATGTTTCACCATCCTCTCCCATTCACAGGTGTTAGTGGATACTATGAAAGGCTCCACCCAAAGACAACATCGCTCGCAGCAGGTATGCTCTATCAGTATGGCAAGAAAAATAATATACCCGAATGTATTGATACTGCACTTGTCTATGGAGAACGGGTTATAGCATGGCTTGAAAGTAATCCTGGAATAAACCTCAACGATGAGATCTGGGCGATGTCGGGAGGAACAGCTGTCTGGGGAATCGCACGGTCACTTTTTGAGGAAGACTCATTAAGAGGAGTGGAATGGCTCTATACATATATCCCTTTTATGAAGTATCTTGCACCACAAGGTCAGTGGAACAATTCCTGGAATATCTGGTATGCTAATGCTTATAACTTCTCAGGAAGGATTATGAAAGTGCATCGTTATAGATTATACCATCATAGTCTCACAGACAGTCTGCTTGTTCAGGACAGGGATAACGATGGTGGAGTCCCGCCAACGAAGGGTGATTCGCAGAATGGCGACCACAGTTGGATTTCAACCTATATGGTCTTTATGGGCTTTGAGGGTTTAATGGATTCTATCAGGGATTTCGATGTAGGTGTGATGAAGGTTCTATCACCGATAGAGAAACAGATCTTTCTTCCTTTTGATACACTCGATGTTTCACTTCTATGTGCAAACTATGGATTAATGTCACTTAATAGTGTTCCCATCTCTATTTCTTCACCGTTCAATTTTGATTCAACGATTTCACTTGCATTAGGTGCAGTTGATACTATAACTTTTCATACCCAATGGGTTCCCCCTGATACTGGTAGATTTTCTTTCCATGCTTTTACACAACTGTCTAACGATGAAAGAATATCAAACGATACATCAAAGGCAGATTTCCGTGTAAGGGAATTACGGATTGTTTCTGGAGTTGTTAAGGACAGAATCACCAGTTCTCCCATTGAGGCAGCTCTCTTTTTCACGATTAGAGGTGATTTGGGGCAGAACTTTTTTGCGAGTGTAGAGACGGATAGCCTTACAGGTGAATACAGCGTAGCACTCTTTGATTCCATTTTCAGTATTGAGGTTCAACCAGAGCTTCCATATCCAGTGACCTACAGAGATAGTGCTATTGTAAGTCCTGATACCACTGGGGATTTTGATTTCCTCATAGACCCAGCTACACTCCTTCTTGTAAATAGGGATAAGAATGGTAATTACAGCGTCTATTTTTCAGAGAATCTCGATTCACTTACTGTGAGTTATGTGTTATGGGAGGTGAAACATCAGAATCTTCCACCTTTTAATAAAATGGATGAATTTGGAACAAAAACAATCATCTGGTTCAGTGGTGATAGTGATTCAAACACTATTTCGGATGAGGAACAGGACAGCCTCATCTCTTTCCTGAATGATGGGGGTAACCTTTTCCTCACGGGTCAGAATATTGCAGAGGAACTTTCAGGATCTGTTTTGTTAAACAATTATGTCAACTGCGACTTTGATAGCAATACAAGTGCAAATATTTTGTTTGGTGTTTCTGGTGATCCTGTAGGAGATGGGGTTAATGTATATATAGTTGGCGGTGTCCCAAATAATCAATATTCACAGGAAATCCTTGAACCTCTTGCTGATGCTGATTCTGTTTTTACCTATCTCGGAGGTGGGGTAGGGGCTATTCGATATGATGGTGTTTCATATAAAACCATACTTTTTGGATTTGGTTATGAGGCAATAAACGATGTTGGCACATTTGCATCGAGACGTACTGTCCTTGAAAGGGTGCTTAACTGGTTTGGCATACCTACAGGGAAGAAGGAGTTTGTTGAAAAGGAATATTTACTTAGACCGTCTATTTCTGTGAAGCCCAATCCGTTTACTAATAGGGTAGAAATAAGATTGGGGATGTACGATGTACGATGTAAGATGGAAGATATTTCTCTAAAAATTTACGATGTGGCAGGTAGAATGGTTAAAGAATTGTCATTATCGACCGCTAAACGTGGACGACAGAACACCGTTAACTGGTACGGTAGAGATAAAAACAGAAAGCGAGTCTCTGCAGGAGTATATTTTTTGAAATTGAAAATGGGAAAATACAGAGTAACGAAGAAGCTATTAATGATAAAATAGCTATGAGCAAGTATACAAGGAACATGAATAATGGATGCAAGATGTATGATGGAAGATGGAAGATGTAAGATGTAAGATATAAGATGGAGGATAGAAGATAAATTTCAAGTAAAAAGTTAAAAGTAAAAAGTAAAATTTAATGGTAAAGACAACTGTGAGATTACTTCGCACAAGCAGAGCAAGAAGAAGAGCTCGCAATGACACTTTAGAAAAAAGGGTGGGTTAAAATAGCATGAAAAAAACTGGTGTTGCGAATCTGCCATTACATTATGGA
>SOIS01000226.1 GCA_004375965.1 Candidatus Cloacimonadota bacterium
GGAACGGGGGTTCGAATCCCTCTCCCTCCGCTCTTTATCTCTTTCATTTTCAATTAATTAGCCCGGACTGATTTTCAACAGTCACCACTCCCTCTGTTTATTTAGCAAAAAAATAACAATAAATGAGGAAAAAATCAAACTGAATAACTAAATGTTCAGTAAAAATATGTATCGTATCGAGGAGCTAAATTAGCTCAACTTTCTTTTTCAACGCAAGGAAGCCAGGGCTTTAGGGTCTTTTGCTACTACTCGCCTCAATTAATCATCCTTTATAGATTGTTTTATTATCCTGTCCCCAAATTATCTGTCCCTATAATTATACTTCATTCCGAGCTCATAATCTGACTTCGTTGACATCTCGATGTTTAAACCTTATAGTTGGCAACAATCAAGGAAAGTAACTTAAGCAGTCTTTGAAATTGGAAGAATTAAGTGATTGAGTATCCTGTCACCAAAATATTTACTTCTCAGCCTCCTTCGGTTTTAGCTCCATACCGAGTGTTACTTTTTCTCTTTTGGAGGCTGTGGAGGAGTAATTGTAAAACCGAGTTGCTGCAACACTTGAAGCACATTGAAATAAACCCATTCCTCCACAATCTTACCCTTATCCACACGGTCGATGGCGACTCCTGAAAACTGAACCTTCTTCCCTGTCGCAGGGATATCACCAAGTGGTGTGTGGAACAGACCTGTATTGGTTCCTGTAAATGTCCACACCCAGATAATCTTATCACCTTTCACAGTCATCTCATCAATTGTGGCATATAAATCAGGGAAAGCTTTGTGTGTATGTGAATAATACTCTTTCAAAGCATCTAGACCGATGATGTCTTCAGGAGCACTGCAATCATGCACTACAACATCTGGGACATAAATGTTATCAAGCAAGGCTAGGTTGACCTCATTCCTGGCCCTCTCATAATCATCACCAATCGCTTTCCCTTGCTCTTCAGTGATTCCTTCTTCGACTTGCTTTTGACAGCCAATGGCAAAGCAGAGCAGCAGAATAAGAGGAACAACCTTGGTTAGTTTAAGAAGCAATTTTTTCATCTCTCCCTCCTCTCTGATAATTTATAGTAATCTCAAAAAGTAATAATGAGAAGTTGATTGTTAATGATTTTTCTTTAGTGTTCCCCTCATTCGGATAAGTCATAGGAAAAGTAAGCTGCGGGCTTGCGATAATTTTGTATCCTAAAGATTTCAAGCTCTTGTGCTATTCTTTAATGAAGTATTTTCCTTCCATTTCTACAACTATTTCCGTACTTGAAATACGTTTTGCCTTATAGGTGTAACCCCCTTGAATGTTCTTGTACTTACCTTCCCCTTTTATATAAGTGGCAGTCCCTTCTAATGTAGAAATAGGCTTGCCCTCGGGAGAAAGTGTAGTTTTAGTCTTTCCCTTACCTTTTGCAAAAACTACATCTCCATTTAGAGACATTTTTAAGTAAGTCAAGTGAGGTCCGTTGCCTTTAACATAGTCACCAAATCCCATGACAACAACCTTCGCACCATCCATGAACTTGTGCTCACCTGTACTCACATTAGTCCCCTCTATCTTACTTATGAGAAGGGCATGACCCTCAGTGTCATCGACATCAATTGTTTCCTGAACAGTGTATGTAATTGTTGCCTTCCCTGCAGTCTTCATCTTTTCCTGTGCCGTCGAAAATGCAACACAAAGAGAAAAGATAAAGATGAGACTAATCAATAGCCCCATCCATCGGTTAGATTTAAAAATTTTCATGAATTTTCCCTCCTTTCATATGAAAAAGGCTAAGCCCGCAGCCTCTTTTGTAAGATGGGTAGTTTATAACACGTGAAAAACTTGATGTCAAATGAAGGGGTACAGACTTTCCCCCGTGTCACCAAATTGTCACTAAGTTTGCTTACTCTCGCTCATTTACGGCTACGATTGCCAATGGTTTACCCCGAGAAAAACAAAATATCTCTGTTAAAAAAGAGGGGTTCGAATCCCTCTCCCTCCGCTCTTTATCTCTTTCATTTTCAACTAATTAGCCTCGACTGGTTTTCAATTTGTTACCATTTATCACTATCTTGACCCGTTTTATCACTCTTTTTGCTTAGAATTTCAACCGCTTTTCTTTTCCGGTCATCGTTCGTACAGATATACCTTTGAGTGACTGTGACTTAGAGGGCGAAGTCTATTCTGTATCTACTTTATTCCGGCATTTCCGCTGATTTTTTCTAATAATCGCGAATTTTTCATTGACTGGGTATGTTTCTTTTATCTATATATTATCTACAGAGCAGATCAGAAGGTGGGAATTGAATAAAAATGAGCCGAACTCAGTGCAGTCCCAAAAACCAATTTCCTATGTTTATTAGCCCGAGCTTCCCTTGACTTGATATTTCTCCACATGCTAAAGTCGGAAGGCGAAAAAGGAGCATAAAATGAAAAAAATCCATTCTTTTTTCTTCCCTGTTTTTTTGACCCTTGTTATTTTTTTAAATTTCCAATTGTTTTCTCAGGAAAAAGGATTTGAGCCTTCTGATTTTAAACAAAGAAGAGATAAACTATGTTCACTCATTTCTGAGGGAATAGCTATAATAGGTAACTATCCAGGTACGTTTGGAAGAACCCGCGTGAATCCAGAGTTCTATTACTTGACAGGAGTAGATGTTCCAGATGCAAAGCTGATTCTCATTCCCAAGAATATTGCGGCGAGAGCCTCTTGTCCTGAATTCTGGAAGGCAACTCTCTATCTCCCTCCCAAAGACCCAAGAAGAGGAGTTTGGGATGATCATCAGTTATTTCCAGGCAAAGAAGCTGTTAAAGAAACAGGAATTGAAAACACTTCCGATCTCGCAGCTTTCTACTCAGATGTTTCAAAGCTCGGAGCAATCACTGATATTGTGTATCTGCCCTATAGAGCGAATGTCAGGTCTCCAATGAGACTCCCCTCAGACTTACAATTTGTAGAAAGCATCAAGAAAATACTACCCAATGTCAAAATCAAAAACCTTTCTCCTTTTCTGGATGAGCTGAGGTGGCAGAAGTCTCCCAAAGAAATTGATATTATGAAAAAAGCCTGCAAAATTACTGTAGACGCATTTAAAGAAGCAGCCCGCTTAACAAAAGCTGGTGTCTATGAACATGAAGTTGAAGCTCTTGTCACCTACATATTCAGAAAAAACGGCTCTCAAAGGGCGGCTTTTACCATAATTGGTTCTGGTCCAAACTCGTGCATTCTGCACCATATGAAAAACGAACGATTGATGGAAAATGGAGATCTTCTGGTGATTGATATCGGAACAGTCTATAAATATCTTTCCACTGACTTTACAAGAACAATTCCTGTTTCAGGAAAATTCAATCCAGAACAGAGGAAAATTTACAATATTGTCTTAGAGGCCCAGAAAAAGGCTATTTCAATCGTAAAGCCAGGAGTTACACTGGCAGAGGTTCATAAAGCGGCCATGGATGTAATCGATAAAGCAGGGTATGGAAAATATTTTATTCATGGAACGGGTCATACACTGAACGGAGGCTCACATTACAAGCGCACCACAACTGGCCTAACCCTAAGCGGAATGTACGGCAAATACAAGATGAATCGTCATTTCTCAGCAGATAATCCTCTTGTTCCTGGAAGTATATTCACCATCGAGCCGGGTATCTATATCCCTGAAAAGAATCTGGGAATAAGGATTGAAGATGATATCTTGGTCATAGAAAAAGGCCATGAAATCCTTACCAAGGACGCACCAAGAGAGATTGATGAAATAGAAAACTTAATGAAAGAGAAGACTCTCTATGTAAAATAAATGTGAAAGAAGATCTCACAGAGATTGTATGATCAAAAAAGGAACGAGATCCTAGAAATAATCACTTGTCCATTCCCTATTATTCTTGCAGTATTTAATTTCAATTATGACTGCCTGAAAAATTTTGGGGGATTTGATTCATCACACTAAAGGAAAAAAGGGGACAGGCTACTTTTTCTGAGAAGAAGGCCATGAATCTGACCGCTCTAAGGTTTAATTAAAAAACTACAAAACAAAGTGTT
>SOIS01000090.1 GCA_004375965.1 Candidatus Cloacimonadota bacterium
TTAGGCCCTACGCCTTACGCTCTACGCTTCTTTCTGTCGTCTACCTAATTTCTTTTCCTTGCTACTACACAGAGTTCTGTATAACCACTCTTTTGAGGTGATTTTTTTATAACAGGGTTGAACGAGGTATTAAAAAGTTTCATTATGAATCCACTTATACTAAAAGGATCAATTCCAGTAATTTCTATGACACGGAATCCATTCTCTTTAACAAGTGCGCCTAATCCATTGTATGTATAGGCTTTCTCATATCCATGTTGCCAGAGACCGAAATGGATTATCTGATAGAGTTTCCATAGGGAATATCGAGCAGGAACAATTGTAATTACATAACCATCATCTTTTACTATCCTTTTCATTTCCGAAAGGAATGGTACTTCGTCCTTAAAATGCTCCATTAAACCAGCGCTGTAGATTAGATCAAATTTATTATCAGTGAACCCCGTGTTTCTACAATCTGAAACAACAGCATTAGGAATAACACCTTTAATTGCTTTGATAGCCTCTATGCTATTGTCAAGTGCAAAACAGTTAACATCTTTTCTTGTGGAGTTTATGAGTCTTAGATTTGAACCAAAACCGCACCCAACCTCAAGAATCTTCTTCTTAGGAGTTTTTATTCTATTAAGATATTTATTTATTATTTTATCACGTTCCGAAATAAGCCATTTTTCTGCCTTAGAAGCCGCATAATCCTTCCAGTAATCATCCCATTCAATCATGGCAACAATTGGGAATTAGGAATTGGGAATTTGAAGGATAAAGCAAAAAAGACTTGTGCTCTTGTGCACTTTGCTATTCCGGCATTTCCAGGAATGCCTTTAACTTTCTTGATCTTGTTGGATGTCTTAATTTCTTTAGTGCTTTTGTCTCAATCTGTCTAACCCTTTCCCTTGTAACATTAAACATCATCCCTACCTCTTCAAGGGTTTTGGGTGTCCCATCACTCAATCCAAATCTCATTTCAAGCACTTTTTGTTCCCTCGGACTGAGTGTTCCCATTACCCTCCTGAGTTTATCTTGTAGTAAAACAAGTGCTGCGGAGTGAGCAGGTGATGTGACAGTCCTATCTGGTATAAAGTCACCGAGAAAACTCTCTTCCTCATTTCCGATAGGTTTATCAAGTGAAACTGTATCCTGTGCAATTTTGTAAACACTTTTCACTTTTGCTACGGAAATCCCTATTTTCTTAGCAATTTCATCGGGTGTAGGGTCTCTACCGTTTTTTTGCACAAGTTCCCTTGTTGCTCTTACTACCTTATGTATAACTTCTATCATATGAACTGGAACCCTAATAGTTCTTGCCTGGTCAGCAATTGCCCTCGTAATTGCTTGTCTAATCCACCATGTTGCATACGTGCTAAATTTGTAACCTTTTCTATAATCAAATTTTTCAACTGCTTTCATTAACCCTGTATTTCCCTCCTGGATCAGATCAAGAAAATCTAATCCTCTGTTAGTATACCGCTTTGCAATACTAATGACAAGTCTGACATTTGCTTCAATCATTTTCTCTTTTAGTTGTGAGATAACCTTTTCCCAGACTGTAATCGTCTGTAATGATTTTTTTAGATCCCTTAAAAGAAGAATTTCATTCTTTTCTATTTCATTTAGTTTTTTCACTAAATACTGTAAGTCCTCAACGGCTTGCTTTATCTGCTCCTTATTCTTTCCAACTCTTTCAATAAGCTTTTTTGTTATCCTCTTTTCGCCGAGTTCGAGAATCTTATCTCTTTCCATTCCAAAATAGTTCTCATTTTTCTTTACCTTTCTTTCGGTAGACCTAACCTCAGAAACGATTTCTTTTAGCTTATATACAATATCGAAAATTACCTTTTCCTGAATCTTTAATCTGGCGACCTTGCTTATTATCTTTTCATGGAGTGTCTGGAGTGCATTCTGCTCTTCCAAAATCTTTTTCATATACTTTAGTTTTTTCAGGCGCTTCAGAGATTCACAATATTTTTTTCTATACTTTTCTATACCTTCTAGTAACCTCATTACTCTTTGTTTTTCTTTCCAGCCCGAATAGTTATGAGGCCAGTCATTAACATCCACATGAATAAACTCTTCTATTCGAATATCATTGTTCTTAAGTTTATCGTAATATGATACAATTTCTCTAAGGCCTAATGGTATATAAAAGAGATTTTTTATTATACGAATACGACCATTCTCTATCTTTTTTGCAATAGATACTTCTCCTTCTCTGGATAAGAGGAAAACCTTTCCCATATCCTTTAGATAAATCCTTATTGGGTCATCAATCCTTATATCAGATTTATACTTTGTTGTCGCTTTAGTTTTTGACAATAGTTCAGCAGGTTTTTCTTTCTCTTTCTTTATACTACTATCATTATAAACCTGAACTCCTACCGCATCTAAATACATAAATATGTTGTCAAGTTCTTCAGGTTTAACTAGTTGTTCTGGAAGAATTCTGTTGAGGGTTTGAAAAGAAATTTTTCCCTTATCAGCAAATTTTAAGATTTCTTCAATCTTAAACTCTTTCTTCACTGCCAAAATTACCTCCTAATGTTTTTAATATAGAAGCAATCTTTCTTTGCTCCTGTAAAAGAGCACGTACAGCTTCGCCGTTCCTCTCTTTTTTCTGTATCTCTTTCTTAATTTTCACCCACTTTTCTCTTAACTTTACAGCTTTAATCCTTTCTATATACTGATTTAACATTTTCTGAAAATCATCTTTGTCAAAATCTTCTTTAATATTAAAGACTGTAGCGGATACCCTTTTTCTCTCCTCTCCATCTTCTATGAGGTTAATAACATCTGCTACATCTATTTCTTTACCTTCTGTTATCTTTTCCCCAATATAGGTGAGGATTCTTTTAGTTATATCGTCGAGAAGCTGCTCTTCTTCAAATATTCCAACAACTTCTTCATATCTTTCAGGTTTCATTGCAAGAAGAGTAACTAAATCATAACATATCTTTTTTAATGATAAAACAACTGGTATAAATTGCTCTTTAGATTTTGTCTTTTTCCTATATCCCACTAAAATGGATTCGTCTACTGAGAGTCTTTTAGAAATCGTGTTCAACCATATCTGTCTCTCTGTTAAATCTTTCACCTCTGCTATTGTCCTGCTCATCTCTTTTACAACCTCTGCTTTTTCTACTGAATTATTCAAATCATACTTCGAGAGTAAAAACCTCAGTTTAAAATCTATAAAGTGCTCAGCTTTAGTAATGAGTTTCTGGAATGCCTCTTTGCCTTCCTTTCTAACTATCTCATCAGGGTCTTTCCCTTTTCTTAGAGCCATAATGTATGGTGTTAAACCATTCTTGATGAATATTGAAATACCTCTTAATGTAGCTTCCTTTCCTGGCTTATCAGCATCAAATGAGATATAGATATTTCTTGTATATTTTCTAATTAATTTTGCTTGTTCATCAGTTAATGAAGTTCCTGAGATTGCAACAGTATTTTTGAACCCGAACTGATATAATGCAAGCAGATCAGTATATCCTTCAACAACAAGGCACGTGTCCATCTTTCTAATCTCTTCTTTTCCCTGGTAAAGTCCGTAGAGAAAATATCTCTTTTTGTAAAGAGGTGTTTCAGAAATGTTAAGATATTTTGGCATTTCATCACCAAGTATTCTTCCTGCAAATCCAATCTTTTTTCCAATAGAATTATGGAAAGTGAAAATAATCCGATTTCTGAAGCTATCATAGAAACCACCTTTTTCATTTTCTACAACAAGCCCGCATGAATGAAGGATGTCCTTTGATATACCCTCTTTTTGAGCCGCCAGTAAAAGATTGTCCCATCCATCAGGAGCATATCCTATACCAAATTTATCTATCGTATCCGGGTTAATTCCTCTCTTTTTTAGATATGAAATCGCCCTTTTCCCTGATTCCTGTATTAGGTTCTTTTTGAAAAATTTGCAAGCAAAATCATTTGCATTCAGTAACTCCTGTCTAATTTTATCTTCACCCTCCGCCAATTTTTTCCCAAGCTTTACACCACATTTTTTTGCAAGCATCTCAACGGCTTCAATAAATGATATCGTTTCATACTTCATAACGAAGGTGATAACATTCCCGCTTGCACCGCAACCGAAACAATGGTAAAGTTGCTTTGTAGGTGAAACAGTGAAAGAAGGCTTTTTCTCAGAATGAAAAGGACAAAGCCCTGTATAATTCTTTCCAGCCTTTTTTATTGGGATATATTCGCCAATAATTTCAATTATATCAGCTGCTTCCCTGATTTCCTCAATCTTCTCTTGACTCAAATAGTATCTTACCATAAAAAGAACTCTATAGATAAGTGGGAATTGCCTCGCACCTTCACCTGAATCCTAAGAGTAATAATATATAATCCAAAAAGTGTGGGGCAATTCCCACTTTTTCTTCAATGCCTTTATCTTTATCCTAAATATATGAAAAACTATTCAAGGGTTAGTTTCACCTATTTTTAATTTAAACATTTATTACAATATAATACGGAAATTTGATTTTTGCAACTTTTTTTTAATTTTTTAGTATTGCAACTGTAACTCCGCTACCACCTTCATTCCAGTATCCAAGCCTATATTCTTCAATCCTTTCATCTTTTTTGAGAAGCTCTCCAACCGCTTTCCTTAAAACGCCACCACCTTTACCATGTATTATATATATTGTCGATAATCCATAGAGAACCGCATCATCGATGAGTTTTATTACTCTTATCTCTGCTTCTTCTACAAAAAGTCCCCTAATATCAATCTCAAAATTAAATTCATTCCTATCAGTAAGTACTATATCCTTTTCCTCACTTTTCTTTTCCTTCTTTTTCAACTCTAAACTCTCAAATGGAGCTAAAAAACGAAACTTCTCTGCCTCAACCTTTGCATATCCATCTAAAATCTCTGTTATTTTCCCTGACATTTTCAGTTTATTTGAATAAACGTGGTCACCAATAGAAAATTCTTTATCCTTTTTAGTTTCTTCCACTTCTTGAAAATGCTGAATTTTCTTCGATACCACCTCTTTTGCCTGCTTAACTTTCTCTTTTGATGCCTGTGACTCCCTTATTTCTTTTACAAGATTTTCCATCTCTTTTCTTGTTGAATAAACAATCTCTTCCGCTCGATGCTTTGCATCTTTTATGAGTTCCTTTTCTCTACCCTTAATTTCATTATATTTCTTATCATATATGGCAAGAAGCGAACCCAGTCTTTCCTTCTCTTCATCCACAACCTCTTTCTTATGCTTAACCTCTTTCATCAGTTCTTCAAGGGAACAGATTAATTCATCGGTCTTTAATTCATTCTCATCGATGTAAGATTTTGCCTTACTCAAGAGTTCAGCAGGAAAACCCATTTTTTCTGCAATGGCAAAACCATGTGAAGAACCGGGAATTCCAAAGGATAGGTGGTATGTCGGCACTCCATTATCCCTGTCAAAATCCATCGAAGCGTTAGTCATCCGCTCTTTTCCTGCAACAAAATGTTTCAGTTTTCCATAATGGGTAGTTGCAAATGTAAGAACACCTTTCTTAGACAATCTTTCCAGTGTTGCCATAGCAATAGCCATTCCCTCTTCAGGGTCTGTTCCAACACCAATCTCATCAAGGAGAACAAGAGACTTTTCTGTTGCATTTTTAAGTGCAATGCAGATGTTCTTGATATGCGATGAGAATGTTGAGAGATCCATCTCTATGGACTGTTCATCACCAATATCTGCATAAATGCTATCAATATCAGGTATTATTGAATCTTCCTTTGCTGGAATGTGCAAACCGGCATAAGCCATGAGAATGATAATTCCAATACTCTTTAATAGTACAGTCTTTCCACCCATATTGGGACCGCTGACAAGAAGGATTTTTGATTGTTTATCAAGTTTAATATCGAAAGGAATGACACCATCCTTTCCCTTTTTTATTAGAAGAAGTGGGTGTCTTCCTCCTCTGATATAAAGATACGGTTCAATTGAAAAAATGGGTGCTGAAAGATTGTATTTTTCAGAGAATGATGCAATTGCATATAACATATCAATTTCCTGCATCTCCAGAATAGATTTTTCATAGCATTCAATATTCTTAATTATTTCTTCTGTAAGTGCCCTCAGTATCCTTTTTATTTCTCTTTGCTCTCTTAATTTAAAAGTTGAGCATTCGTTGTTCAACTCCATAAGCTCTATCGGTTCTATAAAAACAGTGTTCTGTGTTTGAGAGATACTATGGACTATCCCCGGGACATTCTTCTTCTTGGAAAAAAGAACAGGGAGAACAATCCTTTCCTCCTTTGTTGTAAAAATCTCCTCCTGGAGAAACCTCTTTTTTTCTGAAATAAGCTTATTTGCAGCACGTAAAAGCTTCTTATGTAATTTTGTAAAACCAGATCTGATTGATTTAAGTTCAGCTGAAGCATTATCCTTTAGCTCTCCATTTTCATCAATTATAATTTGAATCTTTTCATATATGTCGGGAAGTCTTTTTGAAAAAGCGCCAAGTCTTGACAAACCTTTATACTCGGCAGGAAGTTTCCTGAGAAAAACTCCTACTTCTTTATAATCTCTTGTAACTTCACTAATGAGAAGAAGTTCATTAATGGATAGGTGATAAACACCTTCTTTCACTTTCTTGAGTATCGGTCTAATATCCTTATCCTGAGGAGCAGGAAAGGTTCGTGTAGAATTCAAAAGTAATCTGAACTCTTTTACAAGTGAAATAGACTCTTCCCTCTTCTCTCTTTCTTTCAGAGGAACAATAGAAAGAACAATCTCTCTTCCTAAAATAGAAAAAGAGAAAGAAGATAAGATTTTCCTTAGCTTATCAAATTCTAACAGATTTAGAATTTCTGGGGTCAAAGATATCTACAAGGTTAAAAATATTTAATCACAGAGATCTAAAAGAATTCAAGTCTCCACACCATCATATCCAACCTTACCAATGGCTTATTTTCTGTTTAGAAATAAAATAGAAGTTGCGGAGTTCACTGAGAAAGAAAAAGTCTGTGTTTTCCGTGTGAATCTCAGTGTCTACTGTGGTTTATACCTTCCTATTTTGTAATAAAACCTTTTCTATCAGATATTTAGGAGCCAAATCTTCTGACTTTTCTTCTTGCAGCAAGTATCCTTCTTTTCTTTTTCTCGCTTGGTTTTTCGAAATGTTGATGTTTCTTAATCTCGCTTAATACTCCCTCCTGTTCGCAGATTCTCTTAAATCTACGAAGGGCGCTTTCAAAACTCTCACCATCTCGTATCTTAACACCTGGCACTACTTGCCTCACTCCTTTCTTTCCTATCTTTTTATATATATAAATATAGCATAAATTTATAGAAAAGTCAAGGGAAAAATTCAAGAAATTTTTATGTCTGGAGATCGAAATCTGCTATTAGTATAACATATGTAATGAACTCTAAGATGAATCTTACAGTCTGTAACGAGTGTACTTGATTCACTTCATAAAACCTTATTCATTGTTAGGTATAAAAAAAACGGGGTTTCTCTAACCCCGCTTTTTATTGACGACTGAACCCCTCCTAAAGAGTAATGTATAGAACTTTTGTCAGAAGATTATCAGAGGAATCCCTCTGTATTCTTAGTGTTCTCTTTTTCTGCTTCATTTTTCTCTCCTCCTTTATTTTTGTTTATTTCATTCACTTTCTATTTACTATTACGAATTAGGATATAAAAGGTTTCATTTTATTACATAGTTTGGAATATTTTGCTACGATTCTACATGATTAAAGCTTAATTTTTCTTAATTTAAAACTCTACATGTTTAATTATTCGATGCTCACAATAACCTTTTTCTCCCCTTCATCTACATTTACCAGTTCAAAAGGTGCTTCTTTTTCAAGTTCCACAAGAAGTTCATTGAGTTTCTCAACATCTTTAATATTTTCGAGATTGATGCCTTTCTCTGCAAGTTTCTCCGTTGCCTCACTTGGTAGCTTAATATTTATATTACCACCGATTTTTGCACCTATTTTAATCAGCTTCAACGGAATTTTTATGTTAACCTTCTGAGCCCCTCTCTCAATAATCTTCACTTTAAGCCATCTTGCCTTACCTTCTATATTTTCAGTCTTATCTTCGATAGTTTCAAGTAATTTGTTAGCCTCATCGCTGGTAATTTTTCCCTCTTCTAACATCTTTAGTATCCTTAATTTTTCATCCATCTTTTCCTCCTTTTTTGCATCACGGATGTTCACAGATAATTAGGGATTGAGAATTCCTAATTCCTAATTATCACTAAATTACAGATCCTTCAGTCTTCTGATAGCTTCTTCGGCGTCTATCTCTCCGTTATCGAGCTTCCTGAGAATTACACTTCTCTGTGTTCTATTTTTCTTCTTCAGACGTCTTGCATAATAATTAACGAGAGAAAAGAGACCAATAACTATCAAAACAACTGGCCAATCCCTGCTCCAGTAGAAACTAATAATATCAAATTTCCCGAGCCAGAAAAGTATCCCGAGAACAATTAATATTATTGCACTCCATAATCTAAAACTCATTTCTTCTCCTTTCTTTTTAGTGGGAGGACAGATACATTACCAGAAAATGCCTTTGCAATGAGTCTGCCTTTACCTTTTTTTATGGTCCCTTTTACTATATTTCCCTTTTTTTCTGAAAACTCTGCAGGAACATCAAAATTGATGTTGCCATGAGGAGCGGAAATTTCAAAAGAGACATCACAATCACCAAGTAAAAGCGTTAGTGTTCCACCTTTTGAATCGATGCTCACATCTTCAATATCATCAAAAGATAATTCTGCTGTGCCTCCTACCTGTTTCATTGATAACATACCTATCCCGATACTATCAATAGATCCTCCAGCATCCTTGATTGATACAGACAAACCAGACGGGCATAGAATTTCAGCTGTTCCTCCTACAACCTTTGAAATTATAGTGGAGTCTTCTTTCTTTGTGTTTATTAATCCAGAACTCGGTTTTATCATTAATGTATCCTTATCATGAAGAGAAAGGTTAATAGAAGAGCCAACTGATTTTAGGAGAAACTCATCACCCTTTTTTACCTCTATCTCCTTTTCTTCTCCCATGGTAACTGAAAACACGCCGCCAATTGTTTCCGGGATAGCTCCTACAATGGATGATACACCATCCATTATGCTCTCTACAAACTTTGATGAGATATCCTTTTTCTTCCCTTTTCCGAGTGCCTGAAGTAATTTCGCTGCCTCCTCTGCTGTTATCTTTCCTTCCTCAAGCATTTTCAGTATTTTCATCTTCTCATTCATCTCATTCACCTCCTTTGTATAATGAATTACACTTGATTACACAGATTTTATTAGATTATTCAGATTAAACCTTAAACTCAGATCTTCTTCAGCTTCTCTACTGCTTCCTCCACAGTAATTTCTCCTTTTGAAAGGGATTCAAGTATCTCCTCCCTTTTAAGAGCTTCTTTATGCGGTTTCATCCCGAGGCTTTTCAGAATATCATTCAGTTTTCCTCTTACTGTTGGATATGATATACCGAGTTCCTTTTCCACCTCTTTTATATTCCCTCTCGATTTCAAAAAAATCTTTACAAACTCCATCTGTTCAGGAGAGAGTTGAAAGAAGGTAGAAAAAGGAAACCTGCCTCTAATGGTAACGTCACATTTGTTACATCCCAGTTCCTTTATTTCTAAAGCACCATTACAAAACGGACATTTTGTTAACATCTAACCTCCTAGTATAAATACATAATCTTAATTCTCATATTAACAATATAAACTAAAAAATTGAATTTGTCAAGTATTTTTTGGAAATAAATTAAAATACTTAATATTTATTTACTGTAGTTTATTATGAAATAATGAATTTATCAAGATAGACGAAGGTTTATTGAAAATGAAAAGAAAAGGTTTCACAATTTTATTTTTTCTTTACTTTTCTCTCTACCTATGGTAGGAATTTAATAGAGTGAAAAAGATAAAGATATACAAACTTACAATAGATAATCAGGAAAAGGAATTCTACCTATTAAAAAGACTCTATGAAAAACACCTTAAATCTGATTCCTTTCTTGAAAATGTAATGAGGGTAAGAAAAATTATCTATGTTGCTAATTCCAGAGATAAGATAAGAAGAATAAAGAGATATATAAGAACCCAGACATTGTCATTCAGACCACGATTGGTTACAATAGGAGAACCGCTCTTTGAACTCTTATACGATAATATACCACCAGAAGATCGATTAACAAAACATGTAATCACTGATGCATATGCAAAGATTATACTCCGTCACCTACTTATAGATAAAAGAAGATATCTTTTCCCTTCTGCTGACTTCTCATTATCCCCTGAGACCTCAGATTTTTTTCTTGATTGGATAAAAAAAATCAAGGAATATAATCTTCACCTCTCCTATAGAGAAGGTGAGATTAAATACCGCAAGGATGCTTCTCACTTTGACCTCGCTAATAAGGAGAACAGGTTCAATGAGAGATTGCTCTCGATACTTGGAAAGGTTTTCACTTTATATGAGCAGTTTCTTAAGGATAATAATCTCGTTGACGTGAGTGATAAAAGTTGGTGGGTTATCGACCACCTTAAACCCAACCTGCTAAAGGAATATAGTTTCTATATAGAGCATCTCTCTATACTCAGAAGCATTGAACAGAACCTTTTCAGGAAGATATATCAGCAATCGAAGACTGTTTCACTGCTTGATTTCTTCTATCCCTTTCCTGGTGCACGATTTACAACAACAGGTATAATAGACGGAGACAAAGAGGTTATAGAGGTTGATAAAACGGAAAGGGAATGTTTCCAGGAGATAAAGCTACATCCCTTTGGAAAAAAAGAGCATGAGGTTGATGCTATCGCTAAAATAGGGGATAATGAAGGTTTTGATAAAAAGATCGTTATTGTTTCTCCTGATATTGATGACTACGAGAAAATCTTTGAAAGAATCTTCCCACGCTATTCCATGTATCCTCCATCACTCTCTCGAAGAAAACTATCTCAGTTTCCTGTAATAAAAACCTGTCTCGCCATATTTGAGATTATTAATCAGCATTTTAGAAGAAGAGCTGTTGTGAGTTTTCTCCTATCACCCTATATTAAACTCCTTAAGGAGAAGGAGAAAAGGCACATAGATAGGATAACACGGGAAGAAATGATAGTATCTGGGAATGACTGGAAAAGATTAATTGACCGGCAAGCAGAGATGAGTAGAGTATTGAATTTTATCGGAGAACTTACTATTTTAAAATCGAAAAAAGGAAAAGCATTTATTGAACACTACCTATCCCTTCTGGACTCCCTCCTAAATATCAAGGATGAAACTGAAATAAAACCATACAACAAATTCCTTGAATATATCCTATCTTTCAAAAGAGAACCAGTTGTCAGGACAATACGCGAATTTGGAATAAAAGATTTTCAGAGAATTCTTTTCTCTTATTCGCAGTCAGTGAAAGTTCCTATAGAGCAGATGGTGGATGAGAGAATAGAGATGTTAGACCTGGAAGAAACAAGCGGAATGAATTTTGAAAGGGTATTCTTAATAGGACTGGTAGAAGGAAAACTGCCTAAAGAGCCACAGCACAATCCTCTTTTTTCCGAGAAACTACTTGAGGAGATGGGTTTCCCAACATATGATATGCTCTATGCTCTCTCAAAATTTAACTTTGAAAGTGTAATGAAAAGTGTAAAAAAGATTTACTGTTCTTATTATAAAAAGGACGAAAAGGGAAATGTTTTCCTCGAGAGTCCCTTTCTTCAGGGTATGGAAAGAGAGGAGCTGATTAGTGAAAAGGATAGAGTTTACACATTATTAGAATGGCAGATGAGCACGGGAGAAATCATCCATAAAGGAGAAGTGATAAATGAAATACTTCTTATGGAAGATATGAAAAAGAGAGCCTTATTGATAAGGGATGGGATAAAAAGGCTAAGGGATGAAAATAGATTAAGGAATGTAAAGAGTCTTTTGCTATCTTCCAATGAATTCCATGAGTATGTCAAAAAGAGAATTGATGGATTATCAAAAGGTATATCTGCGCAAGGACTTGAAACATATCAAAGATGCCCTTATAATTTCTTCTTACGATATATTGTAGGAATTGGTGAATTAGAAGAACCAGAAGAGGGTTTGGATAATTTAATAAGAGGAAAGGTTATTCATAAGATCCTCGCATGTTTTTATAAAAGGAGACTTGCAAGAAAGATTGAAAAAAACCTTTTAAACGACTGGGAAGAGATGAGAAAAATTGCACTTGATGCAATTGAGGAGTTGGCTCCAGGGGTGAGGGATAGAATTCTTTTAAGACTGGAACTCATTTCAAAGGATTATGAATCACTACTTCATAAGTTCCTTAATAAGGAAGTAAAGGAGAACATCAATCACATGCTTGAGGACGTTGAGTGGAAATTTACAGGAAAAGACGTATACATCAAATGTGATGGCGAGAGACTTGGTCTCGTTGGTAGAATTGACAGGATTGATCGAGATAACGATGGATTGATAATCTTTGATTATAAAACAGGTATCAAAAACAATCTACCAAGTAATAGAAGTATTGATGAAGGAGAACATTTTCAATTCCCCATCTATACCTTAGCTGTAGAAAAATGTCTTGAAAAGGTTATAAAAACAGCCTACTATGTAATTAATAGCAAAGAAGGTATTTCCATCGAAGAAAGAAAAATAATCCCGCAAGAACTCCTCATTTCTAATATCTCGCGTGTATGGAAGGAAATAAAGGGGTTGAGTTTTGAACCGAAGTTTAAATCAAACTGCGCGACTCGCTGTATCTTTAATGAACTCTGTCCTGAAATTATATAGAATATGAGCGCAGAAAAGAGATGGAAGATGGAAGATGTATGATGTA
>SOIS01000173.1 GCA_004375965.1 Candidatus Cloacimonadota bacterium
AAGGATTGTCCCTATCAGATTGACAGGACTCTGTATTTTATGCCTCCGCAAATCCCTCCGAACATGAATGCATAATTTCTAATGAGGTGAAAAAAGGGGAATACTACAAGCCATTTTAACTTTCTAGTACTTTTCACTACTTGAAGTGTCTGATACATTGTACCGGCAAGAACGCAAAATAGCGATCTGGATCAGTAAATGCAATAATCTCTCCTCTTGCTATCTCTATACCTTTATTTCTAGCCCCGTATGGTCCTCCCTCTTCCCATAGGATTAGCTCAACCGGATATTTTTCGAGACAATATGCCGGCTTTTGTCAGTAGAGCCCCGCTCCACCACTATTACTTCATAAGAAGGATAATCTAACTTTAGCAACGATTCAATACACATCCCTATGGTATTTTCACGATTCAAAACAGGAACAATAATTGTAACATGTGGGTATTTATCCATAACGAAACTCCTCCTCTTTGAAATCATAAAACGACGTATTACTCTCGCTCTAAAACTTGCCTAAGAGCTTTTTCGTATCGCCATACCAATATATTCCAGTCATACGACCTAACAGTGAGTTCTCTTGCCTTTCTACCCATTTCTTTGGCTATGTCCTCATTTCTTAAAAGGAACTTTATCCCTTGAGCAAATCCCTCGGGGGAGTGCTCAACCCTAAGAACACAATTTTCTGGGAGCATTTCTTCGGAGATGCCCATCTTCTCGGTACCTCCTGTTGGCAGTACTACTGGCCTAGCGCATGCCATGTATTCAAAGATTGCGAGTGCTGAACTAGCTGGAAGGGGAAATACACATATATCAGATAAATTTATGATTCTAGGAATTTCTTCTGGCGGACGGAAGCCTGCGAAAATTACTGATTGCTCAATTTTCAGTTGATAAGACAAATCCTTCAGACGATTGACATTGTCCCCATCTCCAACAAATAGAAACTTTGTATTAGGACAGCACTCTAGAACCAATGGTACTGCCTCCAGTATTGTTTCAAGCTTGTAGTAACGATTTAGCTTGCCTACAAAGAGAATTACTTGATATCCGTGTAGGCCAAAATCTGCTTCCATTTCGCCACTTTTGGTATCAGGCCTGAACAAGGCAGTGTCAACACCATTGGGAACTATGCTTAATTTCAATTCTGGAACTCCTATATTTGAACAAAATCTATTTATTTCCAAGTTTACAGCGATTACCATATCAGCAAGCTTAGGAATTATCTTCTCTAGACATTTTAAGCCGTAAATCCTTATATTTTTAAGAGTACCCTCACTATAACTCGCAATTAGCGAATAATCGTCAACAAAGTTAAAGACAAACGGAATATTGAAGACCCATCTTAGTAATAGAGATGCTACTGCCGGCTCGATATCATCTGCTAGTATTAGATCCGGTTTAATCTTTCGAAATCTAATCGGAGAAAACAATATCCCTGAAGCATACGCTAGATAAGGACTAGGTAATCTAAAAGGCTTTATGATGAAATCTTGGACTTCATGCCCCATTAATTTCATTCTCCTTAATAGATGATCCCTTCCGTCAGAAAACTTATTAAACATTGGATCTACTGGTGGTCTGGATATTCTACATATCTTCATTTACAAGATCACTCTTTTCTTTTAACTATTGCTTTAATAAAAAGTTTACTTAAGTTCGATGATTAGGTTTCTTACAATTGAATTCCCTTTATCAAATTTAATGCTTGTCATTCTCTCTCTCACTGCTTTTATTGCTCCTCGAGCGCAATAGAATTCTTCTTCCTCAATATAACAGGGATTTGAAAAAATGAGTCTTCCCTCCAATCCTTTATACCGGAATATGAATTCAGTATCAGTAATTTGTCTTACATCAAAAAATGGATAGTTTATGGGATATAATCTGTCGAATCTACAACTCTTTTTAAAATTTATTTTATCATTTATGGTGATGGTATCCTGTTGGAACTCAAATATCCTAGTATGATCCACATATCTTGATCTACCAATCAATTTGTTTTTGGTCAATTTATATTTTAATTTGTCCCTAAATACAAGTTTGTTTCTATTGATTGGCTTGAATTTTGGAATTAGATAAGAGTTTCCTCTCACAAAATAACGTATTTTTCTCATCAAGAAGAATATCTCTCTTCGCAATTCCCATACTTTGCTTTTAGATACACCAAACGGGAGTGGAATTGCATCCGTCGTATAAACACTCTTGAGACGCTGTTCACCTCCATAACAGGGGAATATTGACTCATTCCTATAGCAAACATACGGGAAGGGCATGTCATTTGTCCAGTATCCTCCTGGTCTGCTAATTACTGCCGTGTAGATTGGACCGGAGTATAATAGGAAGTTATCGTCCTGATAAGTTGTGGTATTGTCAGGGTGTTCTTTTGTGGTGTGTTTTGTATCTTTGTGTGCAATCTGGACTCTCACCATGTGTGCCTTCATTAAATAGTATCCCAAGAATGAGAGATAATCAAAATAATCATTATACCCATACCATCCCAAGAACCGATCGTCTTGGGGATCAATCTCTTCTGGGTATTCCTTCTCCTCTTCTCGCAATACCAGGGGGAATGAGCTATCTTCTCTTTGAAACTTCAATAAATAGGACATAACCTTATCTGCTTTTTGTTTGTATGCCAGTCTCTTAGTAAGCTTATGAGCATACTCTAGAACATAGACTAGGGCAGCGTAGCCAAATATCTGTTCTTGACCTCTCCCAACGTAGAGAGCATCCCCATTGGGCAAAATAAGTCTTGTGATGTAGTCAACGCCTTGCAAAAATCGCTTTTTGATGAATTCTTTTCTCGTTAGCTCATAAATTTCAGCTAAAAGAGCCATGGAGTAACAGTGGTATTGGAGGGACCTGGATTCATTTGCATGTCCCGTTTCGTCAAAAATAAATCCATTTTTTTGAAACCATAGCAGTACTCTTATAAGCTCTAAGTTTGCCTTGACAACATTTAAAAAGCCTCCTTTTAAAAATCGACAGGTTGCTCTTAAAAGAGTCCAATTGGCTACTCTGTCGCCTACAAATCTCAAATTCCCTATCAGCGGTGAGATCTTAGGATCTTTCGTTTTTATGTGATAATGGAGTAATGCATAATTATTGAATTCCCAGGGATGAGGGAATAAAACACTACCTCTCTTATCCTTCTTTATGTAATAATTTATTGCGTTCTGGATGTTTAGCTCAAATTCGTCCCTAAAATAACTCCACAGGAGGGTGGAGAATGTTTGGGCGCAAAAGTTTCTACCAAGAAAGGAACCATTATTGTTCTGCTCCTTGGCCAAGTACTTAGCAATTTTATATGCTATACTGTAATAGATGTCCTTTTCTTGCATTCCTTTCATTTCACTTTGCTTGATCCAAAGCCTCTTTAAGAGCTCGTTTATATTCCTTGGCTAAGGTATCCCAATTATACGACCTAAGGACTGCTTCTCTTGCTCTTTGCCCTATTTTCTTTGCTACTGCGCTGTTGTTTAAGAGAAAAATTATGCCTTTGGCAAATTCCTCTGAAGAACTTTCAACTGTCAAGGCAGAATTCCTCTTTTTGAGGGTCTACAACGATCACCAAATCAGCGAGTTCAGGGATTACTTTCTCCAAATATTTTAGAGTATGATACCTTAACATCCTCCCCTCATAACTAGCAATCAGTGAGTAATCGTCAACAAAATCAAAGACAAAAGGAACCTTAAAGATAGATTTAATCAGCACAGCCGCTATACTTGACTCAAGATCGTCTGCTAATATCAAGTCTGGCTTTACCTTTCGGAACCTAAAAGGGGAAAGGGCCATCCCCAATCCATAGGCGAGATAAAGATTGGGGACCCTTAAAGGATTTATGACGAAACTCTCGACTTCGTGCCTCATGAGCTCGATTCTCTTCAATATATGGTGCCTTGTCATGCGAAACTTCTTGGTTATCTCCCTCAGCGGAAGTCTAGATATCATGCATATTTTCATTCCCAAGACTGCTCCTTTTCTTTTTCAACAGATTTAGCTCCTTTACGAGCCCAAGACAA
>SOIS01000073.1 GCA_004375965.1 Candidatus Cloacimonadota bacterium
ACCCTTTCCTTCCTCTGAATTCGTTCCAGGATGGAGAACATACAGAACTGAGAACTCCAATAATATTCGAGATTGGGTAGAGCAGGATAACGAATTCTTTATTAGAGCTTCATTAACATTTTAGTATTTTGTGAAAGTATAAACCACAAAGGATTAAATTTTCTTTTCAACAGGGATTTTAAGAGAGTGAAAGAGTACCCGGTTAATATTATTTTTCTACTTAATAAAAGATGAAAGGATATTTTTCTCATCCTACTGCTGTCATAGATGAATAAACCTAGGAATGGTCAAGCGATGGAGAGAAAACTTGAATTTAGGATTTTAACATTTCTTTATTGTATCTTATTGCATTTTTCCAAACGGTACTCCACTCCTCTTTCAGGATGTTTCCGAAACTTCTGTACTCGCATTCGCAGGGAGTCACATCTCCATTCGGTTCAATGCACATGTTGTATTCCCATACACCACTTGTTTTTAAATTCCCTTTTATATTTTCTTCCCCATACCAAACAAATGCGATTTCATTCTTAACTGTCGCTTCAACTATTTTTTCGATTACTTCCCTTATTTCATCTTCTGTAAGGGATAACTCTGTTTCTTTAATTATTCTCCCTTCTTTCAGAGCATCCCCTGCAAAAGCATAAACCCCTTTTTCTTTGAGAAATGAGATGAATCCAGGAATATCGTCCCTGTTCTTTTTTGTGAAGGTAGTATGTGCAACACAGTACAGTGGCGTCGCAAGTGCATTTCCTAATCCTCTAACAGTCCTTTCCCAGGTAGTTTCTCCTACCAAAGTGTTATGTATCTCTTTACTATGTGAATCTATAGTGATCTGGAGATGATCAAGACCTGCTTCAACAAGGGAATCTATATATTTCATATTCTCAAGTTTCTCACCGTTTGTCAGTAAACCAGTAACAATTCCTACCTCCTCTGCAAATTGAACGAGTTCAACAAAATTCTCAAATGATGTTGGTTCACCACCAGCAAAAAGAATATGAGGAACTCCAACATTCCATAATATTTCTATGATTCTTTTCCACTGTTCAAGATTTATTGTCTTGACCTCCTCAGGATGCTTAAAGCAAAAACTTCTATAGATATTACTATTATTGTAAGTCAATAAAAGGTCCATTCTGTGAGGTGCAGAGAAACCATTAGTAAACATAGAAATATCCTTATCTGTAAGATATGTGACAGGGTCTATATCTGTCGCCTCAGCAAACCGCTTCACAGTATGTTTTAATGTATCTAAATCCTCAGAAACCATATCTTTTTTTACCCTGTACCTCTCCGTCATTCCCTTGATAATCTCTTCATCACTCTTTCCATCAAGAAAACCTTTTATTATTTCTGCTGCTGTCTGGTTAAGGTAAAGAATCTTATCGGCATCAATAATAAGAAATCCCGAACCATTCGATTCAATCCTTAAGTGAACTCTGTGACCTTCAAGCGTTCCACCACTCCTGTAGTGGTAAACACCCTCCTTAAGAGGTCTTGCCCATGTAAAAAGCCTTTTCATAACATTTGCCATCGAAACTCCTTTCTCTCTTTATTACCAAAACCTTAAAAATGTATAAACCAGATTAGAAAAAAAGTCAAACACTTTCTGCCTTTGAGACTGCTTAGCGATCGTTTATATCGCTATCATCGTTTTAAGATTCTCAAACGGAACAATCTCTCTTTCCCTTTATCTCTTAAACCTTTGAACTTTTCAAACCTTGAACCTTTCTCTCTCCTTTTCTGTTGTACTCTCATGGAGTTTCTTCTGAACTTTCTGAGGGAGAAGGTATACGGCTATCCTGACTATCGTAATCGTGTGTCTCCCCAATGTGGATTTTTTTATGAACGCTTTACCTCCAGGAAAGAATGTAAATATGAGTAATGAGATTAGCCCAGCAATGATGACACCTTTTACAAAACCGAAGATGCCACCAATAACTCTGTCAAGCCAGGAGAGACGGATAAATTTGATGGTTTTTTTAAAGAAGATGCCAAGTACAATTATAGAGGCAGCAGATACAAGAAAAAGAAGAATAAAACTTAGAATTAATGCAAGTGTTTCTTTTTTGACAAGGGGAAGGATATAAGGTTGTATGATAAACGAAAACTTCATCGCAATGATGAAACCTATAACGAGCCCTGCCAATGCAAATATTTCACTAATGATGCCTTTAAGAAAACCGTAAAGGAAACCGGCTGCAATGATAGCAATAGTAAAAATATCATACCAGAACATTTTTACTCCTTTTCTCTCACCCCCTCTTTAATTCTCCCCCATCAAGGGGGAGAAAATAGAAGGTTAATTCTCCGCCATCAAAGGGGAGAACTTTCTTCTTTTCCCTTGTGCTCTTGTGATCCTGTGCCTTGTGCTCCTTTTCTTCCTTCTCTGTTTGTGATTCTCTTCAGTTTCTCAAAACCAACCATTTTGATTAAGACAAGTCCACCAATTATTACTGAAATATAGAAGGTAAAAAATCTCCAGAGAACCACATAAACTCCAAGTAGTTCCTTTGGGCAGATTAAGGAAAAGAGGGAAAATCCTCCTAACTCAGCTACTCCGCTCGCCCCTGGTGTAGGAACAAAAACAAGAAGATATGTAAGGACCAACTGCAGTATCGCAGCCTTCATTACAGGAACTGGAACCCCCAGACCATAGAGCAGCGCAGGAGCTATTAAAAAATATACCCCCATTGAGACCAGTGTAAGAAGAAATGAAAGTAGTGTCTTCCATTTGCCCGCCTTGAAAAAAAGTCCCATGCTTTTTTTGAAATTAGCAACTTCATCAAGTGTTCTGTCAACCAGCCTACGTGGCCTATCACTTTTAATTATTCTTATTTTTCTTAGAAAATCACCGAATCGGTGAAGTCTTTTTCTCACTCTCTCTGTCTGGAAAAGCATAAGCATGAGGAGTATAATTGCTATCAAGTAAAAGAAAAAGAGGTAATTAAGAATGGATTTTAATATCTGGGCAGTTGAAATAATATGGAAGTAAGAGATTATTCCTGGAAGTGCAACAATTACAACCCCAAGACCAAGAACTGCTCTAAAAAAGATAACGGCTGTACCCTCGCCTATTGAAAATCCCTCACGTTTAAGGATGTAAACCTGTAGAGGAATTCCACCAGATTGAAATGGGGTAACTGCACCAAGGAACAATCCACCCATTGTGAACTCTATGCTGCTTTTCAAGGATATAAATTTTCCAAGAGCCCATGTGAGAACCTGGAGTCTCAGAAAATCAAGATAGAGATGAAGAAGGGCAAAGAATAGAGTGAACACAAGGTAAAGAGGAACCATCTGCCTTAGTACTCTATAGGTCTCTCTATTCACTGTAAAAATAAGGATTACAACTATTGCGAGTATTGTTATAATCAGGAAAACTCTCAAACCTCTAATGATATCCCTTTTTTCCATATCGATTCATCTATCTATTATTCAAAATGGCGTCTTGATATTTTCATTTTGCGATGTTTTTCAATCTCCTCCTCTTCTCCCCTCTGCAACATCCGTATTATAACAAACCCACCTATAGCTACACCAATATAGCACGTAAACAACCTCCATAGTACCACACATACACCAAGAAGATACTCTGGACTAAAAGGTTTAAAAACTGATACAAAGGCTGCCTCTGCTACTCCGCTTCCACCTGGTGTTGGAACAAAAAATAACAAAAACTTAAGCAAAAGCTGGAGATAAAATGTTTCGAGTATCGGTGGTTTTGCACCAAGCCCGAGCAGAATCACAGGAGCAATAAAAAAGAGAGCAATGTATGAGATAACGGTCACAAGAAAAGCAAGGAAAAGTTTGAATTTCTGTTTTCTAAAATAAAGCCGTAGACTTTTTCTGAAATCTTCGACTTCAATAAACAATTTTCTAAAGAGACGGAGTAATCGTTTTGTCTTCACAATTCTTTTTCTCTTTAAGAAAAAATAGAAACAGTATAACACCCTTTTGAATATCTTTGGGTTTAATACAAGAACAATAAGAAGGGAAATTCCTATCCCGTAAATAACGAAGAGGTATCTCATGAGTGCCTGTGTGATTTTACCTGTCAATAATCCTTTATAGTGAAAGAATATCAACGGAACAACGAAAATAAATATAAAAAGTTCGAGTATTCCCCTGAACAGGAGAATTACACTTCCTTTTCCGATCGAGATATCTTCTTTCTTTAATATGTAAAGCTGCACAGGCAGTCCTCCCGTTTGGAATGGTGTAACAGCAGCTAGGAATATACCTGATGTGATAACAGCAAGCGCAGTTCTGATATTTACTTTCTTTCCAAGTGCAGAACTCAGTATCTGAACCCTGAGACCATCCATATAGAGATAAACTCCCCATAATGCAAAGCAGAGAAGCAAATATCCTATTTGTAGGTGTTTCAACGCAATCCAGGTTTGTTTATCGAGTGTAAACATCATAATAATAATGTATGTTAAAACTGTTATTATGAGAAAAACTCGTAATCCTATCTTAACCCTTCTTCTTAAGGTCAAAGCAACCCCTTCCCTTCGAGCACCATTTCAAATCTTTTTAACTCCTCTAATGATAGTTCGATCGCAAGAGAGTACAGTGGCACTTGTAACTCACCCACAGAAAATCTTAAGGAATACATATCTTTCTCTGTGGTAATAATTGCATCAATATTATGTAAGGCAACTAACCTGTTTATCCTATTAATGTCCCTTGTTGAATATGTATGATGGTCTAAATAGCTCAATTTTTGAACGATATTCAAACCAATCGACTTAAGTGTCAAAAGGAAGGATTGATTGTTTCCGATTGATGAGAGGGATAGTATCCTCTTCCCTTTAAGATAGAAAGGACTAAACGTCCTATTTTCGGGAATCTTTATAAGAAATAAAGGATTGTGAGAGGACAAAAAAATAGGTGTATGACGACTGTATCTTCTTATTCTCCTTAAAATTCTCTGAATCTGGTTTTTCCCTGCCTGATTACACCTTGTAATAATAACAATGTCTGCTCTTTTTATTGCGCTCAACGGTTCTCTCAATCTTCCTGCTGGCAGAACAAAGGAGTCCACAAAATTATCAGTTGCATCAAGTAGGAGAATATCCAGTTCCCTTCCTATTGAAAACGACTGAAATCCATCATCAATGATAATTATATCAGGTTCGTATGTTTCAATTATATAGGAACATCCTTCTTTTTTATCATGTGAGACAACCACAGGAATTGTAACCCTTTTTGAGATCAACCAGGGTTCATCTCCTACCTTTGTATTATTACTATTGGTCATGATATCAATGAGCCTATCTTTTCTTCTCCGTTTGTATCCCCTACTAACTACCGAAACCTTTTTATTGTTTCTATTAAATAATTCTGCAAGGAAAATTACAAAGGGTGTTTTACCGGTTCCACCAACTGTTAAGTTACCAACACTCACTATCTTCTCTTTGAACTCTTGCTGTGGAATTATTCTGTATCTGTAGACCGCCTTATAGATTGAGAACAAGAGCTGGTAAAGATAAGAAAAGGGTAAGAGGAGAAAATTAAATGTGTCGTAGAAACGATGTACTTTCATTGTACTCTAAAGGATAGCATCTTTTTTAAGTGCTTCGATATAGTTGTCTACGACTCCCCTCTTCTGCTTAAGATAATTCCTTGAATTCTCTCCCATTTTTTTTCTCCTCCGGGGATGATTCAAAAGATAAGAGATGGACTTTCTAAAATCTCTTTCATTCTTTACAACAATTGCACTATCTGATTTAACAAGTTCTAATGCACACTCTTTTGTATTACTGATATAAGGTCCAAAAAGAATTGGGACACCAAAAAAGGCTGGCTCTACAAGATTGTGTCCACCATATGGGAGAAGGGTTCCACCTACAAAGGCAATATCAGCCACAGAATATACATTTCTCAGTTCACCCATAGTATCAAGTATGAGTACATCTTCTTCATTGTATGAATTTTTTTCTGTTCTTTTCATGTATTTCAAATTTTCCTTTCGCAATATATTTTCAATTTCACTGACCCTGTTCAGGTGTCTTGGTGCAATAATGAGGTAGGTTTCATTGAAATCCTCTCTTAAAGCCTTAAAAATCCTTATGATAATTTCTTCTTCTCCCTTCCTCACACTTCCAGCCACTATAACGGATTTATGAGAAGGTATAGAGAGAAAACTTCTTGTAAAGGGTACAGGATGTGAATTGTCCGATTTTAGGGAACCTACAATGTTAATCTTTGCTTTTTTTATGCCAAGTTTCAGGAACTTCTGTTCCTCATCCTTGCTCTTTGGAAAAAAGATATCAATTTGATTAAAGAGCCGTTGGCTAAGAGATTTCATATGTAGATATCTTTTAAATGTTCTATCTGATAGTCTCCCATTCGCTAAAACAATCTTTATCCCTCTTCTCCTGCAAATAAAGATTAAAGATGGCCAGATTTCAGTCTCTATAAGAATCAATGTTTCTGGGTTTATTCTTCGTATTCCATTTCTAACTAATGGAAAGAAATCGAAAGGCAGAAGCACAAAATTATTCAGACCTTTCATTATCTTCATCGCTCTTTCTTTACCGCTTACTGTCATTGAAGAGATTACAATTCTTTTATCGGGAAATTTCTCTTTTATTCGCATGGCAAGATGACTTGCTGCTGTTATCTCGCCGAGTGAAGCACCATGTATCCAGATACATGTATCTTTCCCTGAATAATCAAAAGGATAGTGTCCTAATCTTTCTTCCCATTCACGAGGGGAAGTTAACCTCTTAAAAATGGTGTATGGAAATGAAAGGATGTAAACAATCGCCCAAACTAAATTGTAGAAAAAAATCAAGATTATCTTCATCTAAAAACCACCAAATTTTTTGCAGGAAAACGTAAATAAACACCTCTGCTGCGAAAGCTTGCTTCTGCCACTCTGTTCAATTCATCCAGTTCCTGTTTAAGATAATCTCTTGCAGTATTATTTTCCACATTTTTGTTGATGTAGTATTCTTTTCCAAAGATTATGGTAACCCTACTCGTTGGTAGAGGAAGCATAAAACGATCCCAGCTTGAGAAGTATTTTGCAAACTCAGCCCCAATTCCTACTGGTACTATCGGTCTCCCTGAGAATTTTGCTACTGTGATCGGACCACCTGAAAAATGGTACCGTGGTCCTTTAGGCCCGTCAGGAGTAATTCCAATGTCATATTTTTTAACAGCCCTTGTCATTAAAAGGCATGCCTTCATGCCTCCTTTAGTTGTAGAACCTCTCGTGACAGTAAACCCGAGAAATCTTAATGCACGGGCAATTAATTCTCCGTCTCTGTGCTGAGAAACCATAATGTTTATCTTACTGTTTTTACTTAAACAGAGAAGGGGGAAAAATTTCTGATGCCAGATAACAAATATACAGTTACCGCTTAATTTGGCTTTCCTGAAATAATGGCTATTTATAAAATTATATCTCAGAGTCAAACCTATCAATCGTGCAATCATAACTATTAAAAAGGGCACAATAAAAAGCCCCAGATTTTCAACCATTCTTTTTAAGTTGATTCTTATTTGCATTTTTTCATAATCTCCTTAACAATAATCTCCGCTGCGTTCTTCGATGCCCCTTTTTTTCCGAGTATCTTTTTTACCTCTTTTAGTTCCTCTTTTATTGTTGCGACATATCGAGTATCTTCAAGCATCCTCAAGATCTCATCCGATATTTGATTGATGCGTATAGAGAACTGGATATATTCAGGGATAATTTTCTTTCCTCGCACAATATTAACAAGACCAATGTAAGGAAGTTTTATTAGCCATTTTATAATAAGATATGTTAATATCGATATTTTGTATATAATAACACTGGGGGTACCTAAGAAAGCTGTTTCAAGTGTTACAGTACCAGAGGCAGCTAGTGCTGTATCAGCAACATGTATACCGTCAGAGGTCTCATCATAAATAATCCTGATATCCCTCTTATCAGGCAAAAATCCTTCCATTTCTTCAGAGATTGTGGGGAGTATGAACTGCACATCAGATCTTCTCTTTTTTATCTCTTTTGAGATTAAAAGCATAATAGGAAGTATCCTTTTTATCTCACCTTCCCTACTCCCTGGAAGGAGTGCAATAATAGGTTTTTCGGGACTCAATGCATGCTCTTTGCAAAAAAGCCCTTTACTCTTTTTCAAACTCATTTCATCGAGAATTGGATGACCAACAAAAGATGTCTTAATACCGTAAGAGGAAAATATTCTTTCCTCAAAAGGGAAAATCACAAGGGCGAGGTCAATGTTTTTGTACATACTGCGCAATCTCCACCCCCCCCCTGCCCATACCTGAGGAGTGATATAGTAAATAACCTTTATGCCAAGGTTTTTTGCAAATGGGGCAAGCCGTAGATTGAAACCAGGAAAATCAACAAGAATCAGTGCATCCGGCTTCATGTTACGCATCTTTTCTACTATGGAGCGTAGTATCTTTCTAATATTTCCGACTTTCATAAAGGCTTCCCAGAACCCTACTACAGAAATTTTTTCGATATGGAAAAAAAGCTTAACCCCCTCATCCTTCATCTTTTTCCCGCCTATACCGAAAAATCTGCTTTCAGGGAGTCTTTTCTTTATCTCCTTAATAAGAAAAGAGGCATGTAAATCACCAGATGCCTCACCCGTAATTACGAAAAATTTAACCATTGTCTATTTATACCATAATTTCTTCCGTTTGTCAAGATGCGCACAGGGAGAAAAATTCAAAACACAGATTCAATCCTTTAAATAATTTCATAACTAACGGGGGAACCACAGAAACTATGAAGAAACAGCAAAGAATAATCTTAACAGGGATTGGAAGAGAATATAAGAGATAATATATTAAAAAGTGAAAAACAAAATTAGGGTTTATCAATTGCCCTATCTCGTAAAATCCCTTTTGTTAGTATAATTGAATTCTCTGTTTCTTTTCTGAGAGCTGTGTGACCTCTTTGGTTTTTTGCATGCTTGCCAAGAAAAATCTTGACAAATACACAATTTTATAGTATAAAATAATACTTTCTTCGGGGCGGGGTGAAAGTCCCCACCGGCGGTATAGCCCGCGAATCTCGAAAGAGACTGATCTGGTGAAATTCCAGAGCCGACAGTCAGAGTCTGGATGGGAGAAGGAAGTTGTCTTTATTCCCCGAAGGAAAAATCAATGAATAATGAGATTCTGCTATGAAAAATAGCGAAGTTTTAATGACGAGAGTAATTCATTTGGCAAAAAGAGGAAAGGGGAGAGTCAGTCCAAATCCCCTTGTAGGAGCACTTATTGTTAAAAATGGCAGGATTATTGGTGAAGGCTACCATAAAAAAGCAGGGACAGAACACGCTGAGGTCGTTGCTATAAATAAAGCGGGCAAAAAAGTAAATGGTTCAACTATGTATGTGAACCTTGAACCATGCTGTCATTTTGGCAAAACCCCACCCTGTACAGAAACTATTATGAAAGCAGGAATAAAGGAGGTCTTCATAGGGGCAAAGGATCCGAACCCTCTTGTTTCAGGAAAAGGAATTAAGAGATTAAGAAAGAGTGGTATAAAGGTCTATAGCGGTATGTTAGAAGATGAAGCACGGGAATTAAACGAATTCTATTTCACATATATGGAAAAAAGAAGACCTTTTATAATACTCAAGATTGCACAGACTATTGATGGGAAAATAGCAGATATATATGGAAACAGCAGATGGATAACAAATGAATTGGCAAGAAAGAAGGTACATTCATTGAGAAATGAGGTAGATGCAATCCTTACTGGGATAGGGACTATAAAAAAGGATGATCCTGAATTAACTCCAAGACTTACAAGGAAGATAAAAGAACCGTTACGCATAGTCCTTGATTCAAACTTGAGAATTCCACAAAATGCAAGGATTGCACGAGAGCGTACCATCATTGCCACACGTTTAAACAGTAATAAAAGAAAGAAAAAAATCCTCGAATTTATGGGCGTCAGAATATGGGAAATTCAAGGGGATAAGAATGGGCTCAGTATTTCCAATGTATTAAAAAGGGCACACAAAGAAAAGGTATTAAGTATTCTTGTTGAAGCAGGCAAGAGGGTCTCCTCCTCGTTCGTAAAAGAACATCTTGTAGATAAAATATACATATTTATCTCTAACAAAATACTTGGATCCGGTATAACTTCTTTTGAGAGTTTAGGTTTTAAAAGATTAGAGGATGCACTATTAATCGAAAAGATTTCTTTTAAATGTTTCAAAGAAAATTTATTAATCAAGGGTTATGTTTACAGGAATCATTGAAAACAGAGGAAAGGTAAAGGATATAAGGAGGAAACAGAATGGTGTTAACCTTTCAATACAAACCCAAAGAAGAAATACCATATTTAAGCTGGGAGGAAGCATTGCAATAAATGGTGTCTGCCTGACAATTACAGATTTTAGTGTTGATACGTTTATTGTTGATGTCGTAAAAGATACCCTTACAAGAACAAATCTTTCAATGGTAAGAAAAAACGATAGTGTTAACATTGAGTTACCTCTTAAAGTTGGTGATAGATTGGAGGGACATATACTGGAGGGACATATTGATGGTACAGGTAGAATCATTTCAATAATAAAAAGTGGAACGCAAACTATAGTAAAGATAAAAATCCCTGATGAAGTCATCAGGTATGTAATAAAAAATGGTTCCATAGGAATTGATGGTGTGAGTCTCACAGTTAAGGATATTAAAGGAATTATACTCAGTGTAACATTGATACCCTTTACAGTTGAGCAAACTAATTTTAAGCAAAGAAAGGTTGGAGATCGGGTAAATATAGAGGTTGATAGAATGGGTAAATATATTGAAAAGTATCTTAAGAAAAACATCTTATGAAATCTAATAGAAATCAATGTAATCAAGTGTAATACTAGGAGAATATTATGAAAACAATAGAAAAGGGAATAGAAGAGATAAGAAAAGGTAACATTGTAATTATTGTTGATGATGAGGACAGGGAGAATGAAGGTGATTTCATTATGGCAGCCGAGAAGGTGACCCCCGAGGCAATAAACTTTATGACAAAATATGGACGGGGACTTGTCTGCCTTGCTATGGGAGGAGAGAGACTTGATGAACTTCAAATTCCAAGTATGGTGGAGAGGAATACAGCAAAGATGAATACTGCTTTCTCTGTCTCAATCGATGCTATCCATGGAACAACCACCGGTATAAGCGCGCATGATCGAGCTCATACCATTCTTACAGCAATAGATAAAAAGACAAAACCCGAAGACCTTGCAAGACCAGGACACATCTTTCCTTTGCGGGCAAAGCCTGGTGGAGTTCTCAAGAGAGCAGGACATACAGAGGCTGTCGTTGACCTCACACGTCTTGCTGACTTATATCAAGCAGGTGTATTATGTGAAATTATGGACGATGATGGTACGATGGCAAGATTACCAAAGTTAAAGGAAATCGCAAAAAAATTTAATCTAACATTGATTACTATCGCTTCACTAATAGAGTATAGAAAAAGGAAGGAGAAATTTGTTGTAAGGGAAGCAGAGGCAAATCTACCAACAAAGTATGGGGATTTCAAAATCATCGCTTACAGGGATCTTATTTCAGATATTGTGCATATTGCGATTGTGAAAGGAGAGGTGAGTGGTAAGAAGAATGTTCTTGTAAGGGTCCACTCTGAATGTCTTACAGGGGATGTCTTTAGCTCGAGGAGGTGTGACTGCGGCGAACAGGTAAACTCTGCTCTCAGGATGATAGAAGAGGAAGGGGAAGGGGTTTTTCTCTATATGAAACAGGAGGGAAGGGGTATTGGGCTTCTTAACAAGATTAAAGCGTACAGACTACAAGAAAAAGGGCTTGACACAGTAGAGGCGAACGAAAGACTTGGATTTCCTCCCGACCTGAGGGACTATGGAATAGGCGCACAAATACTTGTCGATCTCGGACTTTCAAGTATCCGACTTCTGACTAACAATCCCAAAAAGGTAGTTGGGCTTGAAGGCTACGGCCTTTATATCACTAAGCGCGTTCCTATAGAAGTTAATCCAAACAAACTAAACAGAGCTTATCTCAAGACAAAAAAGAGAAAACTTGGACATCTTCTCAAAAGTGTTTAATCTTAACAAAGGAGTTGTTATGCTAAGGGTTACAGAAGGAAACCTTGTTGCAAAAGGTCTGAAATTCGGGATTATCGTTTCCCGTTTTAACAGATTCATCTCTGAAAGACTTCTTGAAGGTGCAATAGATTGCATAAAAAGGCATAGCGGAGATGAACAAAACATAAAAGTTTTCTGGACACCAGGCTCTTTTGAACTACCACTTGTTGCAAAAAAGATTGCCCATTCTGGGAAATTTGATGCTTTGATATGTATTGGAGCTATTATAAGAGGTGATACACCCCATTTTGACTTTATTGCTCAAGAAACAACAAAGGGAATTGCAAAAGTCTCTTTCGACACAGGTCTCCCGGCAACCTTCGGTATTATTACTGCTGATAGCACCGACCAGGCAGTGGAAAGAGCCGGTCTGAAAGCAGGTAACAAAGGCTGGGATGCAGCTTTATCAGCAATTGAGTTGGCAAACCTCTTGAAGAAAATAAAGTGATAGCAGATAAAACACGGAAGCACAGAGAACAGATATCGGAAGAACCATACATATTAATTTAACAATGGGCAAACGAAGAAAAGCCAGGGAAATTGTTCTTAATGCTCTTTACTATCATGAGATGGCAGGTGATGATATAAGTATTCTTCTTCAGCACATATCAAAAAAGAGAGGAGTGAATAAGGAAATAAAAGATTATGCTAAGAGACTTCTGGAAAAGACAATGAAAAACCTTGACACGATTGATAAAAAACTTACAAAAATTATCAAGAATTGGGATTTACATCGGGTCGCTATCATAGATAAGAGTATATTACGATTTGCAACAGCCGAGATACTTTTTTTGACTGATATTCCTGTCAAGGTCTCTATTGACGAGGCAGTAGAGATGGCGAAAAAATACTCTACGGAAAACTCTGGTCGTTTTGTCAATGGTATACTCGATGAAATTGCAAGGAGCGAAAACCTTATTGATACAAGATAAGAGAAGAAACAAGGAACTCCAGTGAAAATTGGTATCTTATCTGATATTCATAGTAACCTTGAAGCACTAAAAGCAGTTCTTTACCAGGCAAAAAAGGAGCATGTTGATGAATATTTCTGCCTTGGAGATATTGTTGGCTACGGTGCAAATCCCAACGAGTGCATAGATATAGTAAGAGAACTCACTACTAGAATTGTCGCAGGCAACCATGATTTTGGTGTCTGTAATCTGACAGACATCTCTTATTTCAATGATGTTGCAAAGAAAGCAATAGAATGGACCAGAACTGTTATAAAAAAGGAAAATATGGATTTCCTGAAATCGCTTCCATTGGCAATGGAATACCAGAACGTCTTTTTTGTTCATTCAACACCCTCCTCTCCAGATGAATGGGATTACATTTTGAGTATGAACGATGCAATGAGAGAATTTAGTTTTTTTGAAAACCCTGCCTGTTTTGTGGGACATTCCCACCAACCTGTTATTTTTACGATCAACGCTTACAATGAAATAGGTGTCTCTATCGATGAATTACTTGTCTTCAACAATAGCAAAAGATATATAATAAATGCTGGTAGTGTCGGGCAACCACGAGATGGCAACCCAAGAGCATCCTTCCTTGTCTATAATGTTGATGATAAAAGTATTACCTTTTCAAGAATAAAGTATGATGTAAAAAAGGCACAGACTAACATTCTCAATGCAGGACTTCCGCCTTTTCTTGCACAAAGGCTTGGGATTGGAAGATGAAGATAACTTGTCCCCAATGTGGAGCGGATATTGATATTCAACCAAGAAGTCTTCAATTGATATGTCCTTTCTGTAATACACCACTAATATTAAAAAAAGAACCAGTTCTTGAATCCTACAGACTTGAGCCAACCTGCGAGGAAGAGCCAGCAATCTCTTTTGCAAAACAATTTCTCATAGAAAAAAATAGCAAGGACGCAATAGTAAAAAAAGAATTACTCTATCTTCCGTTTTACAGATTTTTATATGAAAAAAGAGGGAGAATTGTTGAGAAGGTCTTCTCGGCTTTACGTTCTCCTCCATTTCTACTCTTTACTATACCATCAGGTTCAATGGTACCAATAAAAGAGGATAATAAAGAAATATTGATGAAACCCGAAAAGAACGTATCCTTATTTCTTGAAAAAATGAAAAAGGAAAAAGCAAAATCCCTAGGGGAGATGCTTCTTTTATATCTTCCATTTTGGAAGATAACAATTTCATCTGGAGAAACAATATGGCTTGATGCGCTGCAGGGTAAAATAGTTACATCCAATGTACTAAAAGCACAAAAAAGAACCGGTAAATTGATAAAATCACTCCTTACAGGTTTTTTTATTCTGCTATTAGTTGAAGGTATTGCAGTCTCCTCTTCTATCTTAAGGTTTCTCCTTCAGGGCGTTACAGCTATTGCTTTCTTTTATTTTATGAGAAGAAAATTTAATGATGAATATTAGGGTTATTTCCATTCTCTGCCCAAAATGCGGAGCAGGTGTCCAGTTTTGTGAGAAGGACAGGGTTATTAAATGCCTGCACTGTGGAATGAATTTTATTCCTGTCCATTCAGAGGGTATTGAAAGATACTATTTTAAGCCACAGGTAAAAAATCCTCAAATAAGAGTGAAAAATTACCTGAAAAATAGAGGTTTTAAGAAAAACAACTACAGAATTGTCGATACTGACAAATTTTTTATTCCTGTATGGAAGGGAACTGGACAGGTAACGGGTTGGATTTCGGGATTATCTCCGAGGAAAACCGTTGTTTACACAGAAACGGTTACAGCCCCAAATGGAAGACAGATTACTGTAAAAAGAAAAAGGGAAGAAGGAGGAATTCCATTAAAGAAACTTATGAAGATCGAAAAGGAAATTTTATTCAATGCATTGAAGTTCCCTGATATACGATGTAGAAAGGAAGAGGTTATTAAGGATGAATATGCAGCCTTTCTTAGGGTTTACGACGAGCAACGAATGATACGGTTGGGAAAGATAGTAACTCCTGATGTTTCGCCGCAACTTGAAAAAAAAGAGATAAAAACAAGGTTCATCCAATCTTCCCTATCCTCATATATAGATTACGAACCACTCCGACATAGATTGAAGGTAATAGGACAACGAGTCTTCCTCTACTATTTTCCCGTTACACTCATCAAGGTAAAACTAAATAACCAGCTTATCTCTCTTACTGTAAACGGGCTTTCCGGTAAGGTAACTTCGAATACCCTACTGAGAAAGGAATCAGCTACAAAAAGAAAAAGGATTCTATTTTTAGATACTATGGTAATCTTTCTTTCATCCCTTTTATCTGCATCTTTCATACATACTAACAGTTCCTTCCCCAAACAAATAGGAATAATCATAGCCTTCATTACCTTACTATATATCTGGTTAAAAAGATGAATTTTTTTGACCTTCTTCCATTACAATGTTTAAGATGTGGAGCACCTATCTCATCAGGTCGTTGTGATATGGTCTACTTTTGTCATAACTGTGGAGTAGGATTGGAGTTTAACGGCGATAACCTGGAGATAATTAAAACCCATTTTGCTCAGCCACTCCTAGAAAAGGAAAAGGAACCTGAACTCTTTCTACCGTTCTGGTCTTTTCACCTTGATATTTCTATTAAAGGCAAAGAGGTTTATCTCCCTTTTCTGTTCCGGGCAAATTACCTCAAAACGAAGGGAAGCTTCTTTACTGATGAAACATTAATAGAAGAAATACTTAAAAAACGGAAGCAACAGGAAAAGGAAGGAGAGAAGGATTTTATTATATATGTTCCCTCTTTCCCTACAACAGGTTCATTTGCATACTCATCAAACATTGGGAACAGATTTACGGAAGCACAGCCTCACCTTTTATTCTATGAAGAAAATAAAAAGATGGAATCCTGCATCTATAATTCCTCAGATGCTCTTGCTATTGCAGAGGATGAGTATATCTCTCTCCAGTCGGCAGTAATTCCCAACTTACTTGCTCTTGACCTTTCGTTTAATCTGAAGGGTAAAAAGGTTATTGGTATTCCTTATACGAGAAAAGAGAAAGGTATTTTCTATGACCAGATAATTGGTGAAATAATTCTTGTAAGCGCATTGAAAAAGACAGTAGGCAGTATGGAGTAAGAAGTAGGAAGCAGAGGAATAAACAAATGCCTAAACAAAAAATCTGTGCAATTATTGTAGGTGGTGGGAAAGGAAGGCGAATAGGAGGGAATACACCAAAACAATTTCTAAAAATAGATACCATTCCCATTATTATAAAGACACTTCTCCCTTTTGAGAAGTTAAAAGAGATTGATACAGTTATTCTTGTCCTTCCCAAAAAATGGAAGAAGAGGGGAGAAACTCTTCTTAGGAAGTATCGTATTAAAAAGGTCGTAGAAATAGCAAACGCTGGGAGAACAAGACAGTCATCTGTCTATAATGGCCTTATTCCTCTCAGAAGATACAATCCTGATATTGTTGTTATACATGATGGAGCAAGACCTTTTATAACAGAAAAATTAATAAGGGCTTCCTATGAAGGTGCAAAAAAATTTGGTGCAGTTAGCGCTGCAATCAAACTAAGTGATACAGTATTCGAGAAAAAGAAGAGAGTAAAACTTGATAGAAAGAATATCATTCGAATACAAACACCGCAAACATTTAAGTTTCCATTGATACTGAGCGCGCATTTAAGTGCAAGAAAAAAGAAGAGGTGGGATTTTCCAGACGATTCGAGTCTCTTACTCTCTTACGGGAAAAAAACTGTTTTTATTGAAGGCGATAAAAGAAATATAAAGATTACCGATAAAGAAGATCTTCTTCTCGCTCGTGCAATAGCAAAGACTCTCAGTAGTCGCAGACTTTAGCTTAAGAAGGCTCCCAATGACCTATGGAATTTCCTTTTTTTGGCATTTGATGAAAACCTCCACAAGTTCTGGAAAAAACTGTGTTGAGGAATCCTTTTTCAATCTTCTTATTGCCTCCTTTTTCGAAAGTGCTTTTCTGTAAGGTCTGTCTGAAGTCATTGCATCATAAGCATCACCAATTGTTATTATCCTTGCAACAAGAGGAATTTTATTACCCTTAAGTCGCTCAGGATAACCATTACCATTCATCCATTCATGATGATATTTTATTCCGTCAAGGACAGTTCTTAATTGTTTTATTGGTTGCATAATTTTTACACCACGAACAGGGTGCTCCTTTACTACCTCATACTCTTTCTTTGTAAGCTTTCCTGGCTTTAAGAGTATCTTATCTGGAATGCCTATCTTTCCAACATCGTGAAGAAGTGCAGAAAGCTCTATTCTTTGAACCTCTGCAGGAGGAAAATTTAGTTGTTTTGCAATCATAACACTGTATTCAGTAACCCGTTCAGTATGACCTCTTGTATATTTATCTTTTGCCTCAACAGTATTGACAACTGCCCTTATGGAACTTTTAAAAAGGTCAGAAAGGTCAGTATACAGCCGTGCATTATCAATAGCTACTGCTGCCTGCTTTGCAATTGCCTCAAATAGCTTCTCGTCACGGTCATCAAAATGTTCATCACCTATCTTATTGAGTACCTCTGCAACGCCAATCACCTTTCCTTTTATCTTAAGTGGTACAGCAAGGATTGAACGCGTTTTCCACTTTGTTTTTTTATCCACTTCCCTGAAAAATCTCTTGTCCTTAGTAACATCAGAGACATTCAATGTTTTTCCCTGTTCTGCTGTCCATCCAACTATACCTTTACCCCAAGGTACCCTTATCTCTTTTGCTTCCTCTCCTTTTTCACCGGTAGCAACAAGAAAATATAATTCATTGGTTTCTTCGTCAATTTGGAATATCGAGCTTGCCTCTGCGTGCATCACCTCTTTTAGTTTTTCCATTATTATATGGAGCAGTTCTTTGAGGTCGAGCGTAGAACTAATTAACGTACTTGTCTCTGTCAGTATAGAAAGTTCTTCGATTCTATTATTCATCTCTGATAGGAGTTGATAATTTTCTATACTCTTTCCAAGAAATGAGGAAAAAAGAAGAGAGATATCAAGGTCATCCTGGACAAAATCCTTTCCATCCCGTTTGTTTATCAATTCAAGAACACCGACAACATCTGTTCCTGATTTTATTGGAAGACAAAGAACATTTCTTGTCTTATATTGAATTGTTTCAGCTATTCGGCTGTCCCACCTTTCGTCCTGTTTAGCATCGTTTGACAAAATAGGAACACCTGTTTTTGCTACCCATCCCGCAATTCCTTTTCCAAGTGGGAGTTTTAAGTCCTTCAAAAAGCCTGCTTTGGGTCCTTCAGCTACCTTGATTACTATATGATCGCCCTCGCGAAGGCGTATAGAACCTGCTTCAGTGCTTGTAATCTCAACGGCAAGATCGAGGAGTTGAGAAAGAACCTTCCTGTAATCTTCAATATTTGAGGTAACCTCTGTTACCCTTTCGAGCACTTTTAACCTCAGCCTCAGATTTTTTAACTCTGCCTCTTTCTTTATCAACTCTATATTTTTCTTATTCATCTTTTCTCCTATGATAACTCTTGCAGAGTATATTTTCTACTTCCAAGACTAATGCTTTCAGCATATTCTAAACCATATTCCCAATCTATTTTAGGAAAGAGGTCTCTAAATTTGTCCTCGCCCTTCCTGAATGACTTCCTGAGTCTACTATTTTCAATTCCAATAGAATCATTAACAAGGTCACAGCTTGCCTGATCAATTGCAACAGGATCCTTTGAGGCAAGCACACCTATATCAGGGACAATGGGCGTATCGGAACTGGGAAAACAGTCACAACTTGGTGTAATATTTATTAGAAAGTTTATGTAGAAAATCCTTTCCTTCTTTAATAGAGCTACTGCATAACAATATTCAGCTAATCTCTCCTGAAATTTCTTGAGCTCAATGTCCCATGTAATTTTTATCGCACCCTCATTACAAACTGAAATACAGGAACCACAGCCTATGCACTTCTTCTTGTCAATAGATGCAACCTCAACAATATTGATTGCTTCAACTGGACAGTATGTCACACATACACCGCAAGAGATGCATTTTGCTTTATCTACATAAGGAACAATGGAAGAGTGCATTTTTAATTTTCCTTCTTTTGATGCGCATCCCATTGCAATATTTTTTATAGCGCCTCCGAAGGCAGAGAGCAAATGACACTTAAAATGTGCGATACTTACGATAGCATCAGAGGAGAATACAAGCTGAGCAATGCTTGCTTTTTTAATCTGTTTCTTATTGATCTCTACATTCCTCTTTTCATTACCAAGAAGACCGTCACCGATGATTATTGGGTAACCAATATTGAAACCATTTTCAAACGCAGTTTTTATATGGTCCACTGCATTTGCGCGTGCACCTCTGTAAAGTGTGGTCGTATCAAAGAGAAAAGGCTTAGCCCCCCCCTTTTCTATAAACCGTGCAATTCTTTTTATAAAAAGAGGTCGAATAAAGGTAGTATTCCCTTTCTCTCCAAAGTGAAGTTTTAATGCAACAAGATTATTTTGACCAAAGATTTCCGTTAGCCCAGCCGTATCAAGAAGTTTATCTATCTTTTCAAGAAAACCGGTATCTTTAACCCTAAGAGAAGCAAAGAAGACCTTACTCAAATCTCTCCCTTTCGGGGTTTGATAGTTTTCACTTTTTACACGATTAGAATCTTTGGGAAGGGTCACTTCCTAATTCTTCTCCTTTTGAAACAGTATTTCTGCTCCGTGCTCTCTCTTTTTAGAAAAAAAATTCTTCATCCTATTTCGTATACTTGATTTTTCACGTATCACTTTTCTAACTTTTGGTATTGCTTCTTTTGCAGCTTCATAACCCTTTTCAATACAGTAATCAATTTTTCCAAAATCTGCCCAATGTACATCTTCAATATCTGGTCTAATAATTACATCCGCTTTCACGGTCTGCATTTCTAAGAGCCGTGTTACTACTATCTCATCTATACGGAGGTGAATCTCCAATCCTGTCTTTGGTTTTTTTGTTTTTTCAAGCTTCCCTCTCAAGGAGACAGCAATGACCATATCTGCATCCATTTCCTTCGCTGCATGTACAGGGACACTGCTTGTTGGTCCACCATCTACAAGAAGTAAACCATTCTCCTCTGTATAGGGAAAAAGGCCTGGAACTGCCATACTTGTCATTACTGCGTCTATAAGTGGTCCCTTTTTCTTAATAATATCAAAACCTGAAATAAGGTCGAGGGAGACTGTTGAAAAAGGAATCATGGTCTCTTCCATCATGCAATCAGGGATAATTTGATTTAAACTCTCGGTAAGATCCTCTTCTTTTACAAGATAAGACTTAAAAAGTGCTTCTGCAAAGAGTATCTTCTCCTTTATCATACTTACTATCTGTTGTAAACGACTCTCTTCCTCTCTCTTAAAAACCGAAAGTCCAAGATTCTTGAAAGCCCTCGAGGATGTAAACTTCCTTGTCATCTCTTCAAGCCTCTCGACATTTGGCGAAGATGAGTAAATTGCTCCAATAACCGCTCCCATACTTGTTCCAGAAATGCATCCAATAGGAATATTTTCTTCTTCAAGTGCCTTCAAAACACCTATATGGGATAGACCTTTACTTGAACCACCACCAAGTGCCAAACCTATCTTTAACATCTCTTCTCCTCTAATCCTTAAATATTGACATATGGGTATTCACAGATAAACCTGCACTCAAGCAGGGATGTGTGGTAAAACTGTGTGATATTTTTTACTTAAACCAACCCTCTTTTTTTAATTTATCTATACTATCAGGCTTCTTTCCTTTGGTAATCCTGTACACCTCTTTAAGTTCTTCTATTTCCTTTTTTTTGTAATTCTCAATATGTCTTGATTCCTGGGTGTAAAGAAGTTGGTTCTTTTTGTAAAAGGGTCTTTTAATTATCCCAAAGACAATATTTGCTACAAGAAAAAGTATAGCTCCGGTCCATAATAATACATTAATGATAGCCTCTATGGAAATCTTAATAGGTTTTCTCTCTTTCCTTCTCGGTTTAGCAACTACTGCAGTTTTTTCAATAACCCCGCCTTCAAGTAAGTTATAAAGGGCATGATATGTTCGAAACCTACCAACTCCAGAAGATGCTACAACATCCGCAACACACATCTTCCCATCTATCAATTCAAGCACTACCTTTTCCTGTTCTCCCATTTCTATCGAAAGGCGAGGTCGTTTTTTTCTCCGAAAGACAATCTTGGAATCAGGGATTGATTTCTTTATTTTTGGCCACTCATCAATCCTCCTCATTCCTTCAATAATCAAGAACTGCGGGTTTACAAGAACACTGCACTTACTCTTGGAATATAACCGTTCGCCTAACCGAAACTTATACTCTCCTTTTTTCCATGTAAAGAGTTCGTCAACGATCTCCTGTATTTTAAACTCTATAATTTTTTCCAGATCCTCTTTTGTCAGAACATTATTTTCTACAAGTTTATCAACAACAGGGATTCCTTTCTTTTTGGATTCTCTATCAAACTTCTTTAACTCTTCCTTGGAAATTCTTCCTATGAGAACAAGATAATCACCAATGGGTTTCAATACACCTTTTTTATTATGTGAAGCAGAAGAGATCATCCCGTTTTCGAAACCGAGTGATATAATCTCTCTCTTGAATTGAAAGACAAGAACACCAGTCTTCCCCTGGGTATTAATTAACTGAAAAACATCAGCTACACCAAAATCCTTTATATTTCCTTCAAATGCCATATATATTACCTCTCTTCGTAATCGCTCCCAAAAAGATTGAGTAAAGAAAAGAGATACAGTAATATAATAAGGAATGAAGTAATGTATAACCCGAAGTTCATCCCTTTTGGAAAAGGAAGATAGAATGTAATTTTCGTTACTCTATTAATGAACAGCATTGAGCATAAAATGGAGAAAATAAGAAGATAGAAAGTACCTGTCTTAATTTTCCCTATTTGAAGATGCCCAAGTCCAGGGAGGAAAAGTCCCCAGAAGATTGCAGTATAGCGTACTCTCCTTTGGGCATCCATTCTAATCTTATCCCGTAATCTTTCTTGTATATCTACAGAGTGAATAGAGCTCAGTTTTCTGTAACACCTCCAGCATATAGTTTCGTTTTGAAATATCCGTGAATTTCCTTTTGAGATGGGAGATGAACAGATTGGGCACTGGGTATTTATGCTCTTGGTAACCCGTGGGACAACAATAAAAATGAAGAAAAAACCTATAAGAAAGGATGAAAAAATTCTATAATCAAATCCGATATATTTCCATGGAAAAATGCTTTTGTCCTCCTCTAAAGAGGAAAATTCCTTCCAGAGTATTCCCTTGGGTAAAGTAAGATCAATTAGAAAACGGTTGTTTACCTCCTTTGAATTTTTTATCTGTGTAGTGATAAGATCAAAATTCAATTGTGACGATATTTTCATGTGACGAAAAGATTTATCAAATCGAAGTTTTCTGACATACGCCTGAGCAAGGTTATAATGTGGCTCTGGTGCCTTTGATTCGTGTGCCTTCGCTAACTCATAATACTTAATTGAACTGTCTATTTCTCCTTTCCAGAACAAAACATTCCCTAAGTTATTGTATGTTTGATAAAGATTAGGTGTAATACTTATTGCCTTTCTGTAATTTTTTTCTGCCTCATCAAAGAACCCTCCTCTTTTCAACTGTAGTCCTTTCAGAAAGTATATGGAGTAATCCCTTTGGGAAATAGTCAATAGACTGTCACATTTCCTTATCCATTTCGATTCAAATCTGGATTTCTGCATACTATCCAGTATCTCAATTTTTTGAGTCGGATCCATTGCAGTAATGGCTCTGGTCTGGAAACTTCCAAAGAGTGATACGACACATAAAAGTAGAATAAATGATTGAACAACCCATCTTTCGTTCCTTTTAAGAAAAGGAATTGGAATAATCAACATAAATATAAATGTATATAAAGAAGGGATTGTCCAAATTAACGGAAGAAGCATAAAAGTAACAGATATGAAGTATCTCATAGATATAGGAAGTTTACGAGGAGTAAAGGTAATTATTTTTGAAACAGCAGAAGGAAAGTACTTTATAAAATAAGCAATAACTAAAGTAGATAGAAAGATTGCAAGAAGTGTAAACAACAAATTATAGGAGAAAATAATAACATGTAGCCTTGTTTTAAAGTCGAGGAATATAATATGCACTAAGGATAATAATTCATCAAAAAATTCAAATCTTCTATTCAGGAAAAGATATCGGACATAAAAATGTCGGATGCCAAGATTATAAGGATTTAATTCTTTTGAAATTCTAACGTTTTTTTCTGTCTCAGTGTCAAAACCGCCCTGAGCAGCTTCTCTTCCTCTAACGAAGAAATATTTGCTGAGAAGAGGTAGCGATAGTGCTCCAAAATCCTTCTTTAATTCAAGAAACTTTTCTTCTTCCTTCATTTGCCATTTGAGAAGCCTTCTTTGGGAAAAGAGTTCAAGAAGTATAGTGTGTTTGGAAACGTTCTTTCCTGCCTTTTTAATTGCCATATCATAGTACTTGAATGCTTCCTCATATTTATTCTTGTATCTATAAAGCTCACCAATGCAAAAAGCCAAGAATGGATTTTCAGGATGTCTCCGCATCTCATTCCTATATCTCCATCTTATAGAATTAAAATTTAACGAGGGAACATAACCCTTTCCGGAAAGTACTCTGTAAAATTCAGGGACAAGTCTGAATGCATACTCCTTTTCTTTATATGCAATCTCGTATTCATTCTCATATTGTGAGAATGTTCCCTGAGCAGAAATAAGAGCGGGAGAAAAAGAGATTAAGAGTAAAACATATGTTATTCCAGACCTAACCATAATTGAATAATAAAACTAAATCTTTTCAATGTCAAGGAAAATTTAGATATGGATGAACATCGTATATTCACTCTCTGACTATATGGTATGTCTTCGACTAGCACCAGGTAAGAATAAGAGGGATAAAAGGATTAGAATACCAATAAAAGAGAAGATTAAGACATTACAATTTATAAAAAGAAATGGCTTCGGAAATAGATCATAAAAAAAACCACCAGCAAGAGGACCGATCACTGTTCCTAGATTGTTAACAGTGTTAATTAAACCTATATTTTGCCCGAGACGTCTACCTCCTAATTCACTAACACCTGACCGTGAAATCGGTGTAAAAGACCGAGCACCAGTTCCGAGAATTACAAGAAAAATAATAAGAAGAAAGGTATTATTTATAAACGGTATAATAACTGATGCAATCCCTGTTATAAATCCAACAATGAGAAGCCCTTTTACAATACCCTTCTTATCAGAGAGATAGGAGAAAAAAAGCATTGAAAAAAGGGCAGAGATGTTGATCGCCATAAGAATAAAGGCAATATTCTTTGTTGGTATAAGAAACTGTTCATTCAGATAGAGCACAATTATTGATCGAATAAGACCTGGTATTATTCCGATGAGAAAACCGAGAATAATAACTGCAATAAAACCACTGTTTTCTTTAACCGGTACTTTCCTTTCTATTTCTCTTGTCAACACTCTTTTTGGTATCGTTTCAGTAATGAAGAACGAGATGAAAAAACCGATAAGATATATTACACCAGACAGGAGAAAGATAATCCTAAAAGCATAATTCTCATCAGCCTTAAATAAAAACATTACAAAGATAATGGTTGTACCAATCAGTGCATTTCCAATGCTCATTCCAGCACTTCCTGAAGCAAAATAAAAGCTGAGTGCCCTTGTCTTAAATGACTTCACAGAGCTTTCAATTGTTATCACCTGAGCAATTGGCCAAATTAATCCAGAGAAAGTCCCTTGAAAAATACTGATGAAAAGAACATCAAAGTAGTTTCTTGAAAAAAACAGAACAATGCATGAAATGATGTATGCAAAAAACCCGATAGGAAGAAATACCTTCCTCCTCTCTATCTTATCTGAAAACCTTCCACATATATATGCAGCAACTGCTCTCGCAAACATAAATCCTGATACTAAAGCACCTACTTGAAAGCCTGTTACTCCCATCCTCCGTGTGAAAATAGGAAGAATAGGACGTATCAGGGCAATCCCCACTGCACCAGTAAAGGCGAGTGACATTAGCACGAATATATTTTTCTTAACTCTTTCCATATTAAAAGTATAAAGGTTAAGGAAAAAGGTAAAAAATTGTACAAGGTTGGGTCACAGAGAAATCAGTAAACCACTGATGGAGTTGAGTAAAAGTAAAGTGAAACATCACGAATGTCTCTTTACAGAATAAATGGTGCTGGTATGAAGGTTAAAATGAGGAAAATCATTGCAACTATTCCTATAATTTTGTGTTTAAGAGAAATAGGACTGATGTCATCAAGAGGTGCAGGATGTTTAACCTTTACGAACCACATTATAAGAATTGCCCATATAAACCATCCCTGCCAGAGAAACCCAAAAATAAAGAGGGAGGAGAAGACGACCCATCCTATCCATGCCTGGTATCTTCCAATAAGTCCATACATAATATGACCTCCATCAAGCTGACCCATTGGAAGCAAATTGAGCGCTGTAACAAAAAGACCAATCCATCCTGCAAAAGCGACAGGATGAAGTAATATATCCTTTCCAGGGGGCACATCACCAACTACAACCTTTGAGATGAGATTAAAGAGAATCGAACTCCCAAGACCAAGTCCACCCTCCTCAACCGGAATAACAGTTGATAACTTGAGACCGATCACTACGGCAGGTATTGCAAAAATTAATCCAACAAGTGGGCCTGCAGCCCCTATTTCAAGAAGTGCTTTTTTGTTTGTTATTGGTGCCTTCACTTTTATCACTGCACCGAATGTTCCTATAAAATGAGGGAAAGGAATAAAATAGGGAAGCGTTGCATCTATACCAAGTCTTTTTGAAGCAAAATAATGTCCCAGTTCATGTGAACCAAGTATAAGTATAATAGTAAAAGAGAAGGGAATTCCAGTATATATCTTAAGAAAAGGATTTACTCCCTTTTGTAAGGCTCCGGCGAACATTGTTGTAATAATTGTAAGAATGAAGAGTATGATATTTATTGTATAGTTTGCTTTCTCTGGTGGTTTCAACTTAGGCACAAATTGAATAAGGGTTTTTTCTTTTCTTCTTCTGAAAAGTGGCATTAGTCCGACAAAATCAGATTTCTCTTTTATTTGTTTAACTGCTTCCTTATGGGGAATAATGAAATCGCCTATAACTGTAATTCTAAACTGTTCAGACCCTACCTCGGATATTATCATTATTCCGTCGAGAATGTCCCTTATTTTTTCTTCCCTCTCACTACTTATATCATACATTTCTTTAGTTGGTTCTGTTGGGGACAAGCTCCAACGCTACATTTTTTCCCCTGGTTTCTTCACCGTTTCTCCAATTTTCACATTCCCCGTTTCTCAAACTTCTTCCCTACTCCTTCGTACTCCTTTGCCGCTTCCTCCCCTCTGAGGACACGTAATGCTCCCATTGCCAGTGCCTCCATCTCATCCTCACCAGGAAGAACAATTATTTTTGCCAGAAACTCAGTCTTACTTTTGATATAATTAATCACAAATTTTGAATGTGCAATACCTCCACTGATAACAATAGCATCAATCCTTCCAGAAAGTACAACTGCCATCTGTCCAATCCATTTTGACACCTGGTATGCCATTGCTTCAAGAACGAGTTCTGATTCCTTATCGCTATTCTCAATTCCTCTCTCAATCTCCTCAACATTGTCCGTCTCGAGATGTGAAAAGAGACCTGATTTTTTAAGGAGTTTTTTCATCATCTCCTTTTCAGTATATTTACCACTGTAACAAAGTTTAACGAGACCTGTTAAAGGTACAGTCCCAGCCCGCTGTGGTGAAAAAGGTGCCTCATCATTGGCATTGGATGAATCTATCTGTCTACCTTTTCTGTGAGCACTGACAGAAATCCCGCTTCCGAGATGAACAATTATAAGGTTCACATTCTTGTAATCTTTTGTCAGCTCTCTTGCTGCCCTTCGTGCAGTTGCCTTCATATTGAGAGCATGTGAAAGACTTAACCTTGGTATTTCTTTCACACCTGAGATTCTGGCAACAGGTTCAAACTCGTCCACAGATACAGGGTCCACAAAAAAGGACGGGATCCCATGTGGTTCAGCAATGCCGTGAGCAAGAAAAACCCCAATGTTAGAGATGTGTTCTGCCTGAACTTTACCATGCTTTACATCATTCAAAATCCTATCATTTACCCTGTATGTGCCACTTTTGAGAGGAAGAAATGGACCACCCCTTCCTACAACAGCACTCAGTGATTTAAGTGGAACAGCTTTCTTTTCAAGGAGTTTAATAATATGGGCTCTTCTATACTCATACTGGTCCAGGTGTGTTTCAAAACGACTCAACTCCTCATTGCTGTGTCTTACAGTTTCAATAAAAAGAGGAGTTTCATCCTCATATACCCCTATCTTTGTCGATGTACCACCTGGATTAATAACAAGTATTTTATACATTATTAACCTTTCATACATCCTTCTCTTTATAGGATATCTTCTCTCCTTTGTTAAACAGGGTTATACCCTCAATACCCATATTTTTAAGCAGTTTCATCGTCTCTGGTATCCTATATCCAATGTGTTCAGGTAGATGTGCATCGGAACCAATAGTGAGATATTTACCACCAAGGTTTAAGAATCTCCTTACTATTTCCATACGGGGATATGTCTCTTTCGGTAGATGTCTGAGCCCTGATGTATTAACTTCAAGTGCTATCCTCTTCTTCTTAATCGTCTCAAGTATTTCATCAATGGGTTTCTTAAATTCTTCGTACGAATAATCCGCAATGTACTTCAGTGCATACCTCCGTATCATCTCAAAATGTCCAAGACAATCAAAGATACCACTATTAACGAGGTCAAAGGTAACCTCAAAATAGGAGAGAAAAGCCCTTTCTCTATCTAACTGCTTGAAAAACTCTGCAGTTCCCTCATCGTGCGAAACATCAAAATTATTGACAAGATGAACAGATCCGATAATAAAGTCGTAGTCTTTATCATTGAGGAATCTCCTGATTTCATCCTCCCTCTCTTTCTGATAGGTTATCTCTACCCCCTTTTTTATCTTTAGTCTACCGTTATATTGACTCTTCAGTTCTGATATCTTCTCTGTAATATCATCATAATTATAATATCCATAGCCGTCATCCTGAGGGTCTAAATCAAGATGTTCGGTAAAAGCGATCTCATAAAAGTCACGTTCAATTGCACGATTGCAAACCATTTCAGGTTTTAGGTGGGAATCACACGAAAATATCGTGTGTATATGGTAGTCTATCACATCAACCTCTAAGAGAATAGCCTTTTAGACCAACAGCGGATGGACATATTATCTCTACGTGCTTGTAATGAAGTCTTCCTTTCTTAATGTATTCGGAAGCAGTTATTCGAATATGATAACCACCAAGAGTTCCAGAGATACTTCCATTAGTATTTGTATGCCATTCAACGGTTCTTTTGCTCTCATTCACAGCAAGAATTATATATACATTCCCTTCATCCATATCTGCAATATCCTCACCACTGGGATGGGAAAGTGCCCTACTATCTCCAAGCTCTGTATGGGAATGGTAGTCACCGATCACATCAACAGGTAAAAGATGAACTATTTTCTTGATCCTCGATGCCCTTCGTTCATTTGGACTAACCCAGGTTTTTGCCTTCTGCGCTGTCTGAAAAGGAATTGCGTATTCAATAATGAAGGTCTCTTCACCTTTGAGACCGAGCAGAAGACCAAGTGTTTCAAAATTATAGACCTCAATAGCTGAGAGTACCATTGACCAGAACGCCCTCTCCTTGATAATTACATTTTTTCTTTTAGTCTCTTTTCTTTCAGACATTATGCAAAGTTTTAAGGCATTCAAAATTAATGAAATCACTGTGATGAATAATGATACTCTCTATTGTTCTTTGATAGATGTCTCCTTCCTTCGAGTGGGTATAGATTATGTGGACAATTTCAGAAGGGAGTCCAAACTCGCTTGCAAGATTCGCTCCGCTTACCGGATGCCTGAGGAGATTTCCAACTTTTGATTTTTGAAAACCTTTCCCTTTATTTTCGTACTCTAACAATTTCCCGATGTCATGGAGCAAACCACCTGAAATCAGATAATCCCGATTAATTTCTATACTCTCATAGGATGTCTGCAATGCGTCAGCAATTTTTAATGCACAATTTGTCACTGCTCTTGTGTGCTCTACAATGTTAATCTGAGTATCGGGTATCAAAAGTGTAAAGGGAACAGCAAACAGGTCATTCTCTTTCCATCCTCCCAATTCCATTGCCCTTTTCCAGACCTTCTGGGTTTTCTCCTGTAAATCTTTTTCTTTAATATTTTCTATTTCAGGGAATATCTTTACAAATTCCACATCTTCCTCCTTGTAATACGCACAAAAAGAGAAGCAAGGATTATTTTAATTGTATCCCCTGCTATGAAAGGAAGTACACCTATCTTAAATGCATTAAATAGTTTTTTATCCAATTCTTTTCCTTTCTATAGACTCTGCCTCAGAGGTAAAGAGTTTACAAAAATGATTAAAATTAATCCTGTTTCGTTCTGCATTGTAGTGCTGCTCTGGTGTTGCTGTTCGAAGGATTATAGTAGATTTATTTAACTTTGTTGTTGTACTTACAAGCTTAAACCGTGATAATCCGTGGCTAAATTCTTCTTCCTACTTCTCCACACTTGTATCTATCTGTGCCTTCTGAAGTTTTCCAGAATAATCAAAGTAAATTGTCTTTATTTCTGTGAATATCTCATATACAGCTAATCCTCCTTCTCTATGTCCATTACCTGTATTCTTTACACCGCCAAATGGAAGATGACATTCAGCACCAATAGTGGGTCCATTTATATATGTGATACCCGCTTCTATCTCCTCTGCTGCCTTCAACGCAAGATTCACATCTCTTGTATAGATGGAGGAAGAGAGTCCATAGTTTGTATCGTTCATTATCTTTATGGCATCATCGAACTCACTGAATTTAATAACGGAAAGTACAGGTCCGAATATCTCTTCTTGTTCGATTCTCATCCCAGATTTCACATCAATAAAAATTGTGGGTTCATAAAACCATCCTTTTGCACATTCTCCTTCCTCGTAAAAATTGCCACCAAGTACAAGTTTTGCTCTTTCTTCTTTCCCAATCTTGACATAGTTATGTATAACATCCCTCTGCCCACTATTTATTACTGGTCCCATCTCAACTGTCTCCTCAAGACCATTTCCTATCTTTATCTTCTTTGCTCTTTCTTTTATCATTTCTATAAATTTATCATAAATTTTTTCATTAAGAATTAACCTTGATGTTGCAGTGCATCTCTGACCTGTAGTTCCAAATGCTCCCCATAAAACACCTTCAAGCGCAAGGTCTAAATCTGCATCTTGCATAACAATCTGTGCATTCTTTCCACCAAGTTCAAGTGAAACCCTCTTTAGCATCTTCCCACTAACCTCGGCAATACGACTCCCTACCTCCGAAGAACCGGTGAAGGAGATAACACCAATATCGGGATGTGCAAGCAGTGCTTCTCCTACCTCTCTTCCTGTTCCGTGAACAATATTTACGACACCTTCGGGAATACCAGCTTCATTTAATATTTCAACAAGCTTTGTTGCAGTTGCAGGCGTAGCACTCGCAGGTTTAATTACAACAGAATTTCCAGAAAGGAGAGCTGGTATCACCTTCCAGCATGGGATAGCCATTGGAAAGTTCCAGGGGGTTATCAATCCCGCTACACCAATAGGTTTTCTGACTGTGTAACATATCTTATCTGGAAGTTCAGAAGGTGTTGTTATGCCAAAAAGCCTTCTACCTTCACCAAAGGCATAATAAGCAGTATCAATCCCTTCCTGGACATCGCCCCTTGTCTCCTTGATAACCTTTCCCATTTCTCTTGTTTCAAGTTTCGCAAGTTCCTCCTTCCTCTCAACCATTATATCACCACAACGACCAAGGATTTCTCCTCTCTTGGGGACAGGAACCCTCTTCCAGGACTCAAATGCCTTCTTTGCAATATCAACTGCATTCTCAACATCCTTAGCTGTTGACTTGGGGAATATGCCAACGATCTCATCCCAATTGGCAGGGTTTCTATTCTCAAATGTTCTCTTTGATTCAGATTCAACCCATTTCCCTCCGATAAAATTTTTATAAACCTCTGTCATTCGACCTCCTTAATCCACTTAAAAATACTTACTTTTCTACCCTCAAGCCCCAATTTTTAATGACTTGAGCCAAACTGCGGTGTGAGCATAACAATAATTGTTGTCAATGTCAAGTCCTTTTTCCTAACCTTTTCTCCCCTTTTTCAATACTCACTTCATCACCACCTCCTTTAATCCTTTTATCTTTATCCTACTGCTCACTCCTCACTCTGTTCTCCCTCTTGCCCACTCTCCCCTTCTCCAGTGCTCCCGATGAAATCACTTCCTGCCTGTTTTCTGTCATCTATCATCCCTATTATACCGAGGTTTTCTCCCGTCTTTTCTCCCGACTTTCTATAAGAAAAGAAAAGATTATCCAATGAGCAAGAACAGATTTCTGGAACAAGGATTTTTTTAACACCACTCTCTTCCAACTGCTCCCGCACCATTTTCCACATGTCTAAATAGATGCTATTCTTTCTTTCAATGAGATATTCCCTTTTAAACCTTTTCAAAAACTCCTTACCAACTTCATAGCAGCAAGGGCCTAAGGATGGGCCTAAGAGTGCTTCAATACTTTCTGCTTTTATATCAAATGCTTCACACATCTTATCTACTCCCTTCTTTGCAATACCCTTCTCTGCTCCCGCTCTACCAGAATGCACTATACTAATGATTTTATTAATGGGTGAATGAAAAAAAACAGCAATGCAATCTGCTGTAAAAACACCAAGAACTATACTCTTTCTATCTGTTATCATCCCATCCCCTTTCAGTTTATCAGATGAATCGTTCACTATATTCACAATATCAGAATGTGTCTGTTTTGTGTAAACTATATTTCTCTCATCAATAGAGACTGCATTAAAAAATCGTTTTCTGTTGAATTTCACATTACTGATATCGTCCCCTCTTCCATAATGTAGATTTAATGTATCATAAGGTGGAGAACTTACACCACCAATCCTTGTTGAATAAAAAACATTGACACCCTTCCAGCCTTCGAATGCGAGGTAGACTACACCATTCTTCTCTTTTAATCTCCAGAACTTGAAATCCTCTTTCATTCTGGTCTATACATAGTTTGACCGATGGTCACAGATAGCAGACTGCCGCGACCGCCAGTTGCATCACCATAGCAACGATCACAACACTATAGACGATTATTGCATTTGTTTATGTTTCTCTATATGCAATAGATTCAATTGAACCGTTTTCTTATTCCTGTACATATGTTCCGTAAGTTGATAATAGATAGAATAAATCTTTTTCCCAATCTCAATCTCCTTTATGGATTCGCCTCTTCCAAAACCAATCGTTTCAAATATAACGTTATCTTCCCTCGTCTTTATTTTTAAATGATTAGTTCCAACTATTTTTGGATAACCAACAAAATCAACATTTTCCGTCAGGAAAACAGGCTGTGGGTTTTTTATTCCAAAGGGCTCAAGTCTCTTGAGTTCAGAAAGTAATTTATTGTCGATCTCTTTAAAAGGTAGCATACAGTCGCAGTTTAACTCCGGTATCAAATCATCTTCTTTCAACTGTTCTTTTACAACCTTATTAAATGCCTTACGGAAATCAGAAATCATATCCTTATCTATTGTGATACCAGCCGCATAACGATGACCTCCATATCGAATCAAAAATTCTTTGCACCTGTCAAGTGCATCGAGAATGTAAAAGGGTTTAATGCTCCTTCCTGATCCTTTTCCAAATTCACCTGCTGTTGATATAAGAATGGTCGGCCTTGAATACTTATCTGCTATCTTAGATGCTGCAATTCCAACTACCCCTTCATGCCAGTCTTCCTTTGCAAGCACAATCGCATTTATACCTTTATCATATCCTTCCCTTTCGATAATTTCAATACTCTCGTTCATCACCTTTTTATGAAGTTCCTGTCTTACCTTATTTGTTCGATCAAGAAGATTGGCATATTCCCAAGCAAGACCTCTATCCTCAGTAAGCAACAGTTCAACTGATTTAATTGCAGTATCAAGCCTTCCAATTGCATTCAACCGTGGACCAAGGATATAACCTATCTCGTAAGTACCAGCAATATTCCCCTTTTTTAGACCCGACTTCTGAATAAGTGCTAAAAGACCTATTTTATCAGTCTTATTCAGCATCTCAATCCCTTTCTTTGCAAGTATTCTATTCTCTCCAGTCAAAGGAACAATATCTGCAATAGTTCCAAGTGCAACAAGGTCCAAATCTTTAAAGATCTCTCTTCTATCTCTTCTATTTTTAATAAAAAGTGCTTCGATAAGCTTAAAGGCAACACCTACACCAGCCAATTCCTTAAAAGGATATGTCTCCCCTTCTACTTTCGGATCAATGATCGCAAATGCACCCTTTGAATCACCCGCTGGAGTATGATGGTCAGTAACTATCACATCTATTCCCAATTTCTTTGCCAGTTGGATCTCATCTGCTGCATTTATTCCACAATCAACAGTTATAATGAGCTTGAACCCTCTTTTTTTTATACTTCTGATTCCTTCCTCTGATACTCCATAGCCTTCTCTTATTCTATGCGGAATGTAATAGTATGAATTCGCATTCAGTTCATGAAGATTTCTTACAAGGAGGGCAATAGATGAGACCCCATCTACGTCGTAATCTCCATAAATAAGGATGGGTTCTTTCTCTTTAATTGCCCTCATGATCCTATTGGTCGCCTTATCCATATCCCTGAAAAGAAATGGGTCAAAAAGCCTATCAAAGGAAGGGGATAAGAAATTCTTGATTTCTTCAACACTTCTGTATCCCCTGTTCAGTATAATTTGAATAATGGGACGAGAAAGTGAAAGTTCATTTTGAAGTTTCACAACCTCGTCGCTACTGAATTCTTTAGGGGGGTTGCATTTTATATCCCGTTCTTTCTTCATCGTTCTCTATAAGTGCACAGAATTAAAATCTGTGGTTCACCAGTTAGTTATGAAATTCTTTAACGAGTAAGTCTGTGTGATACTTTTTTCTATTTCTTGAGTATTTTTCTGAATTTTGAAAAAGAACGTGCAGCTTCGAATCCCGTAACATCCCTATCTCTAAAGAAGAAACCATCTTCTAATCTTAAAAATTTATTCGAAATAGCAAAGGTAATCGCTTTATATGTATAATCGGAGAGGGGAACATCCTTCATTTCATAATGATACACCTTCTTGCTGTGAAAAAATGGTAGGGTCTTTGAAACCCTATAAAGGATAATTGCGAGTTGAAACCTTTTTACATCATCATCCGGATAGAATTTCCCATCTGGAAAATTTCTCATCCACCCAATTTTCAGTGCATCAACAATATACGGCTCTTCATCTAACCCTATAATGTCAAAAATTTTACCATTTTCAACAGGATACATATCCGGATTTTCTTCGAAAAAAGGTTGGAGATCATTCAAATAGTAGACCAAAAGAAAAGCTATAACCTTTCTTTTTACCCTGTTCTGTGAAAGAATATTTATAAGATGCTCTTTTTCCCAGTCTTTTTTTAACTGGATCAGGGTTGTTGGTTTTGTCTTTCTTACTGGCACACACCCTACTGTGCAAATAAGAAAAAAAACAATTAACCCCGTTAGAGACCTCGTCAAAAAGGACAAAACATTCTTTAGAAATATCTTAATACATCTTTTCATTGCTGCCCTGAAGGTCGACGAATTCTCTAACGGGGTTAACCTGGAAAAATAATATTTAAATCTTAAAACTCTAATACGTTAATGTATCCCTTATTATGTAAGAGATTGGATTTACTGGTCTATTTAGTATTCTAACCTCATAATGAAGGTGTGTCCCTGTTGCTAAACCGGTTCTTCCCATTGTTGCAATGAGGTCACCTCTTTTCGCTTCTTGACCTTCCTTGACAAATATCCTTTGGAGATGTCCGTATTTCGTCTTGAATCCATAACCATGATCAATGGATAAATAATTCCCGAATCCTGCCTGCCTGCCTACAAAATCAACTACTCCATCTGCAGTGGCATAAATATGCGTTCCAGGAAGACTTGCAATGTCTAAACCTGTATGGAAGTGAATAACCCTCCTTATGGGATGTCTTCGATAGCCAAAACCAGAAGAGATGTAACCACTGGTGGGCCAAATGGATGGAGTATGTCGTTTAAGGTCAATAATAGATGTAAGCTTTCTGTAAACCTCTTCGTAGGATGTTTGCTCCAGATCAACAAGTTTTTCAGCAAAGTTTACCTCTTTTACTAAATCACTAACTATTTTATATGAAGATTTAGAGAGTTTTCCTTTTAATGTATCAAGTGCTGATGGACCACCTATACCCATTATCCTTAATTTCCTTTCCAGAGGAGATACATCAGTTGCATATCTCAATTTGTCATTAAAAGCTGAATATAAATCTATCTTCTTTTTAAGGGATTTATTTTCTTCATCTATCATTTTAAGGGAAGCAATATAACGTTCCTTGACTGTTACCTGATTCCTAAATTCAGAAAATAAAGAGCGTTTATTTATCCCTCTAATTGATAGTAATGAAGAGCATAAGAACAAAAAAGCAATAAGTGAAAGCAGTACAAAGAGATAAGTGTCTTTGAAGATAAACTGATAAATACCCTTTTCTGTTATAATACTAAGTGTCCAACTGAATCTCCTCACTCTTCTCATCTATTTACTTATAATACAAAAATTTACCTGTGTCAAGTAAAAACTTTCTGAACTACAATAATATTAAAAGTAGAATAAATCTTTAATTTTATTAACTTAGCAAAAATTAAACAATTTTGATGAAAAAAAAATTTACAATATGTTCAAAATCCGAACACTTTTTTCTCTTTTTCCTCTCCATTTAATGGATCATTGCGAGCCCGACCTCTAAGCCAGAAATATAACATTTTACACCATTCTATCCGTCTTTCTTTCTCCAAAGATAAAGATAACTGCACCGGAAAGACTAACAACCATTGTAATTCCAAGATAGATTATTGAAATAAGGATTGATTGGGACGATTTAACACTTGCAAGATTAAATAGAAATACATATAAACCCTCTCTTATTCCAATACCGTTTATGGTTATGGGAATCATACTTGCAATATTAATCACAGGAATGAATGCAAGATAATAATAATATGGAATTTCTACTAACAGTGCCTTTCCAATAAAAAAAGCCATTGTTATCAGAATTACCTGAAAAAGAAAGGATAAAAGAATTGTTTGAAAAACCACCAATTTTCTCTTCTTATAGTAATAGAGTGCATTATAGAGTCTCTTTATCTTGTTCTTCAGTTTTGAAAGGATTTTTATCTTGAATAACCAATTGAATCTTTTTAACGTTTTTCTTTTCAGAAAGAAAAAGATACCTGCTATGAATAAGATTGTAAGAAAAACTAGTCCAAGAAAGATAAAGAGAATAAAACGGTTCTTCACTATAAAAAGAGGAAGGGAGAAAATACCAAGAAGGAGTATTGAAAGAAACCCTATCATCCTTTCTGAAATAACCGAGGCAAAACATTCTGCTTTTTTCCCATAGTTATTTGATGCATAAACTCCCCTTACTATATCAAGACCAACACCTGTTGGGAGAAAATTATTAAAGAAAAAACCGACAAGGTAATAGCTAAATGTTTTATGGAACGGTATATCTATTGAATGTGCGGAAAGAAGTATTTTCCATCTCGCTGAAATAATTGCAACGGCTAAGAGAAATAATATAATTGAGAGAACGATGAAGAGAAAATCTGTTTGTTTAAGTATTGCAAGGACTTTACTTGTATCCGCTTTGCTAAAAAGAAAGAGTAACAGCCCTATACCTACTATAAGTCTTACTACTATGAGGAGACTTCTTTTATATTTCACCAGATAGTCTTTTCTCCAAGAGTTCCAGTATTCCTTTCGCAGACGTCTCCCAGTCAAAGTTTTTTGACCATTTAATTGCATTATTTTGCATATCTTGAAGGAGGTCTCGTCTTTTTAGCAATTTCTTTATTGAAGAAGTAAGTGCATTAATATCTCCGTAAGGATAGAGTAGTCCATTGAATCCGTCTTTTACCGAATCCCTCAATCCGGGAGAATCTGCTGCCACCACAGGAATACCACATGCATTACTTTCTATAACGGTCAGCCCCCATCCTTCCTTTGATGAAGTATTCACAACGATTTCTGATCCCTGAAGTATACTTATTTTTTCATCCTCTGAAATAAATCCAGTAAAATTAATTATGCTCATAATCCTGAGGGATGCCGCGATATTTTTTAGATCTGGTAGCGCATCACCATCACCAATCATCACAACCTTCAAAAGAGGGAATTCCTTTCTTAAACGTTCGACTGCATAAAGAAGATGTTCAATACTTTTGTATCTCTTTATTCTTCCCAAAAATGTAATTTGGAATGGTGTCTTTTCCCCCTTTCCCGGTTTATATCTGCTGAGGTCTATTCCGTTGTAATGTATGAATATGTTCTCTTCAGGAATTCCCGACTTAACAAGGTCCGCTTTTGTGCTTTCTGAAACAACATCAAAAGGTATATTTCTGTAAACCAACGGGATAAGTGACTCTGTAATATAAACATATAATGCAAATGGAAAGATGGTCTCCTTGAAGATGTCTCTTCCAAAACGATGATGAAGAATAGCAACTGTTGGAATCTTTATAAAGAGTGGGGTGAAGAAAGGAATTTTATTCAGGTCTTCAACAAGAATATCGATATGCTCTCTCTTTACAATCTCTTTTACAGCATAGGGGACAAAAAAGTTGAAGTCGTTTCTCCTCCCCTTTCGTATTATATGAATCCCGTCCAAAATTTCTTCCTTCTTAGCTCCAGAAAACCCACTAGCCAATAAGGTTACATTGTGCCCCCAATGTGCAATCCTGTCAAAGATCTCATGAAGATGAACTTCTGCTCCACCAGCAAAAGGGTTACGTCTATCTTGCCAATTTACAATGAGAATATTCATAAGAACAGAAAAATAAAACAGCAAAAGTAAGGGCGTTCAATTGAACGCCCCTACTAACTCGTTTGATGGATAACTACCATATTTCTTTTTTAACTATGGTCTCCTTCCTGTTAGGTCCAGTTGAAATAATAGTTATATCTACATTTAGTATATCTTCTAAACCCTTTAGATAATCAAGCGCTTCTGAGGGAAGTAACCTTGCTTTCACAATTCCCCGAATGTCCTGTTTCCAACCCTTGAATTCCTCGTAAATTGGAATTGTTTCAGAAAGCTCTTTGGTATATGCAGGAAACGATGATACCCTTTTCCCATCTTTTGTTCTGTATTCAACACACACCTTAATCTTATCAACCCCGGAAAGGCAGTCCAGCTTCGTAATTGCAATAGATGTCACTCCATTTACCATACATGCATATTTAATACCAACCGCGTCAAACCAGCCACATCTCCTTGGTCTTCCTGTGGTTGCTCCAAACTCCTTCGCATGCTTTCTGAAACGATCCTCAAAATCCCTTTCAAATACAGTTGGGAAGGGTCCCTCTCCTATCCTCGTAGCATAAGCCTTTGCTACCCCAACTACGTCTTTAATCTTTGAGGAAGGGACACCAGTTCCAGTGCTTATTCCTCCGATTGTTGGATTGCTTGAGGTAACATAGGGATACGTTCCAAGGTCAACATCTAAAAGTGTGCCTTGAGCACCTTCAAAGAGCACCTTTCTCTCCTTATCTATCTCACTATTTAGAAACAGAACAGTATCAATAAAGTATTCTTTCAATTTATTAACAATTGGTTGACATTCCTCCAAAATAGATTTTATGTTAAATTTTTCACGCATCCACTTCTTTGTGCTCAGATTAAACTCTATCAATGTTTTTAAGTCATCAAGATGAAGAAGATCAGCAACCCTTATTCCTGTCCTTGCATACTTATCCGTATAGGTCGGCCCTACGCCCTTAAAGGTTGTTCCTACTTTCTTAGAACCCTTAATCTCTTCTATCTTTTTATCTTCGTATATATGAAAAGGAAATGTTATATGAGCACGATCACTAATAAAAAGTCTTCCTTGTATATCTACTCCCTCCTTTTCAAGAAGGATTATCTCTTCGTAAAGGCTTTTAAGGTTAACAACACATCCGTTACCAATTACACATATGGTTTTTTTATTAAATATCCCCGAAGGAATCAGATGAAGAGGTAGTGGTTCACCTTTGTAATAAACTGTATGTCCTGCATTTGTTCCACCCTGGTAGCGGGCAACAATATCTGCCTTTTCACTCAGAAGGTCAACAATTTTACCCTTCCCCTCATCTCCCCATGACAATCCAATGACAGCAATAGTATTCATAAATAAAACCTCATATATGGTTTGTTTGGTTCGTTGTAACGTTTAGTTCGTTAGTAACGTTTGAAACTATAATAACGATCAAAACGATCAATTAGAAACTTTCAAGATAACTGAGTTTTAAAACCCTATTAATCCCATCATCCCCTGTCCTCAGCATATTTCTTATATCAAACTCTATTGCAATATTTGGTGCAAAATATCCCTTTATACCAATATTGAGATAACCATCCTTCCTATATTCCTTAATTCCTTCGTTAAAAGCAAAATCATAATCGGCAAGGAAACTATAAACCGTTGTTATCGTCTTTTCAAACCCAAGAAAGACATTGAGGTTTTTGTTACCATCACTATGTTCGAGTGAATAATTGATGCCACCATGAATGCTTAGATTACCAATAAACTCGAAGTTTTTGCTAACAACACCATAGAAGCCTTTAGATTTTATCCTGTACCGTCCGTTAATCTGAGGTCCGTATCCCTGTGAAGAAAAACCGAGCGCAAAGGCAGGATATATAAGGGTTTCTTCTATAGCTCTGTATCTCACCTCAACCCCCGGATACTTGTATCCTTCTATTGCACCGTATCCTACAACATGGTCACCACCGTAACTCACGCCGATAGAGAAATTATCTGTAATCCCTATATAGATTCCTGTAAGAATCCCACCTTCAGGCTCAATTCTTACCCTTACTTCGTATTGTCCCCTGAAGTAGTTTCCACAGGTTGGGTTATCAATAAGCATAAAAATCGGATTCTCAAAAGCAGCAGAAAGATTTATTCCAATTAGTAAAAACAAAAAGAAAAAGTATGGTTTTTTCATTCCTTCCTCCATTCCATCACTTTTTTTTCATATCACAAAATTCATCATATGTCAACTTTTTTATTTTTGGGCCTCTGAAAAACTACTCAGAGACCTCTTTTAATCTGTGTAATCTGAACATAAATTTGCTTGCCCCGTTAGACAATTTCATATCTAACGGGGTGAATAATCATAGATTTATGATTTTTCATATATTCCCGTATTTTTTTTCTTGACTTTGTTTTATTTTTAAGTTACAATATTAAAAAAGAAGGGAGCATGAAATGACTGTTGAGTGTCCGAAATGTAAAAAGAAATATATAGTAAATGAAGCACTCATTCCTGTTGGCGGTGCACCAGTAAGATGTCCTGACTGCTCAAATATATTTACACTATACAGAGAACCACTGGATATACATCTTGAACCTGAATTGGAGGAAACAGTATCCGCAGCAAAAGAAGAGATATCTATACAACCAGAAACTTTTACACCGCAGAAAGAAGTACCAGCTGTTGCTGAAACATCTCTTTCTGATGTCGCAGACATAGAAACAAAGATACCACCTAAGGAAGAAAGAACGAAATTGTGGGAGAAACTGCAGGAGTCGTATACCTCTGATAAAAAACAGAAAACCGTATCTCCGACAATAGAAGAAGAACTACCACCAACAATTGAGGAACCTTCTGTTCTACTGCAAGAAGAAAAATTTATGGAAACTCCATCTGTGGAATTAGAAGCAGAAGTGAAACCTGAGGAAATCCCATTAGTGAAGGAGGCTGAAGAGAAACCTCTCACAGAAAAGGAAAAAATAGAAAAAGAGGCAAAAAGACTTGCACGTTCTCTTGTTAAGGATATACTGCTTTACCATAGTGATAAGGTTGAAATAGGTTTAAAACAGGGGAATCTTGCTCACCTAATCGGAAATGAGATAAGAAAATCATGGAGATTTTATAAAGACAATTTTCCCCTCGAGAAAACAGGTAATGTAAATTATTTTAAGAATGCTCTAAATGAAATAATTGGTAAAGGGAAACAAATTTTCAAATAAATTTAGCCACTAATTAAAACGAATTGAGTATAACCAAAATATAGATATAGGATTGAAAAAAAGAGACAGAAATTGAGAAATTGGGAAACCAAGAAACCTGAAATTGTAAAGTTAAGAATTTGGAAATTCCAATACACCCTTTTGATTTTCGTAATTTCCATTTTCCTAATTTCGTACTTTCCTAATTTTGAATGGAGGACTGGTTAATGAAAAAAACCCTTAGATGGAAATTCATCTTTTTCTTAATCGTATTCCTTGCTGCTCTATGGCAATTATCATACACCTTTAGATATTCGAGGATGACGAAAGAAGAACTCGCCAATCTTGAACCACAACAGAGAAAATCCCTTGAAGACAAAACCATTCATCTTGGTCTCGACCTCAAGGGAGGAATGCATCTTATTCTTGAAGTAGATAAAACAAAACTTACAGATGAGGAAAAGAAAGGTGCAACAGATAGGGCACTTGAAATAATTAGAAACAGGATTGATCAGTTTGGTGTTTCAGAACCTACAATAGAGAAACAAGGAACGGATAGGATTTTGATTCAACTGCCTGGTGTGGTTGACAGGAAGAGAGCTAAGGAACTTATCGGAAAAACCGCTCTTCTTGAGTTCAGACTTGTTGAAGATGCAGAGGCGGAACAGAACCTTCTTACTAAAATAGACGAATATTTAGGTAAAACTGAATATGGTGATTCATCAATCTTAGAATCAAATCCATTACTTTCGAATATTGAGTTTATACGAGGGGATTTTCTTGTTCTTTCTGAATTCAAGAAAACGGTTGACGACTACTTAAAAAGAGACGATGTAAAGAAGATGATACCAAGGGACAGAACATTTCTCTGGGAAAAGGCAAAAGAGATAGAGGGTAGAAAGATGTTCCCTCTTTTTCTTATCCATTCTGAACCTGTTCTTACAGGGGCGGCAATACTCACAGCCGACGCAGGAATAGGTACACCAAACAATCCAATGGGTGTGAAGGTTGATTTAACAATGACAAGAAAGGCAAGAGCAAAATGGTCAGCAATCACAGGTGCAAATGTGGGAAAGAGGATTGCAATTGTACTTGATGAAATTATCCAATCCGCACCTGTTGTTAGAGAACGAATCCCAAGCGGGCGCTCTGAGATTACCCTCGGTGATGCTAGTATGGATGAAGCAAAGGACCTGTCTGTTGTTCTTAAGGCTGGCGCTCTACCAGCACCTGTAAGAGTTATAGAGGAACGTTCGGTTGGACCATCCCTTGGAACCGATTCAATAAGAAAAGGAGTCAGATCTATCCTCCTGGGAGGAGCGATTATTATAATCTTTATGCTTATCTATTATGGGCTATCTGGATTTGTAGCAAACTTTGCGCTTTGCCTTAACCTTCTCTTTATCCTCGCTGTACTTTCGGCATTCAGATTTACACTTACCCTCCCGGGACTCGCTGGTATAGTGCTTACGATTGGTGCTGCAATAGATGCAAATGTCCTTATATTTGAAAGAATTAGAGAGGAATTACGGACCGGGAAAACTGTCGGGTCTGCTATTGATACAGGCTACAAGAAGGCGTTTGTTACCATTCTCGATGCAAACCTTACAACCTTCATTACTGCTGCTATTCTATATTTCTTTGGCACTGGCCCGATAAAGGGTTTTGCAGTAACATTGGGTATAGGTATCCTTGCAAACTTCTTTACTGCAATTTTTGTAACAAGAATGATATTTGATTTTGCTGTTACTTTCTTAAGGATAAAAAGGATTTCTATATAGGAGAGATATATGTTACAAATACTTAAGGGAACACATTTCAATTTCATAAAGGCAAGAAAAAAAGCTTTTATTCTATCACTTATTCTTATAGGTATTGGAATAGTATCTTTAATCATACGGGGCGGATTGAACTATGGTATAGATTTTACAGGTGGCACACTGATTCAGTTACATTTTGATAAGCCCATCTCAACGGAAAAGATAAGGAACGCACTGAGTGAAATAGGTTATACAAAGGCACAGATTCAGAAGTTTGGAACTGCAAATGATTTCCTTATAAAGACCATTGCACTTGAGAGCTTTATAACTGATACAGCTGGGCCCTATATCATTAAAGCACATATTGAGATTGAAGGAGGAGCAACAAAAAGTATCATCATAAAAGCAACTGCTTCAGACAGAACGAGAGGGAATGGAGTAATTGGTGCTGTAGAGTTCTTTGTGGATTCTCTTGGAGAAAAAGGAAAGGGTATCGAGATGAGCAGTGTCGATATCTTTGATTCCCCAGAGGAAGAGGTTGTTGCAACCATTCCTTTACCTGACTGGGAATCTAATACAACGCATATAATCTATATAAGAGCAATGGATACGAATGGGAACTGGGGAGAAGAGAAAAAAATCGTGCTACAGATTTCTCGTGATGCCTTAATAATGCCAGAAGAAACATCCTCAGAAGAAGATATAAAAGCGGTTTCGGAAAAGCCAAAACTCGAAACCACGGGTTTTATGATAAAATCTAAATTAGAAGAGTTCTTTCCTGATAATCCTATACGAGTTGATAGAGAAGAGATGGTTGGACCTGCGGTCTCGAGAAACCTTCAATGGAAAGCACTTTGGGTTGTCCTTATTGGAATGGTTGCAATTCTTATATATGTGAGTTTCAGGTTTACATTCAGGTTTGGAGTTGGAGCAGTGATTGCACTCTTTCACGATATCTTTATAACAATCGGTATACTGTCCATAATGGGAAAAGAATTCACCATTCCGATAGTTGCCGCCATTCTCACAATTGTAGGTTACTCAATTAATGATACTATTGTAATATCGGATAGAATAAGGGAAAATCTCAAACTATTAAGAAAAGAAGATTTTGGAGAATTAATCAACATAAGTATAAATCAAACACTCTCAAGGACTATCATCACATCCCTTACAACATTTATTGCTCTGTTTGTACTTTTTCTTTTTGGTGGTAAGGTAATCCATGATTTTTCCTTTGCTCTTCTTGTTGGAATAGTTATCGGTACCTATTCTTCTGTATTTGTTGTTGCACCGATTGTATATCAGTGGGAATTAAAAAGTCCGACTAGAAAAAGAAAATAAAATGAGTAGAATTGAAAAAATACTTGCACCCGGTTAAGAAAGTTGCGCAATACAGACCAGAAACTCGCAGAATTCGAATAAATTTACTACCTATTGAAGCTTTGCGATAACCCTTTTTATAATCCTTTTGGCTTTACTTTTGACCCTTTTTAATAAACCATCAACTTCAGCCTTTATCGATTTTTTGAACTCCTCATCCTTTATATTACCAAGGTTTATAATCACATTTAAATAACCACCTTCACATGCTGCATCTGCCATAATCGCTGCAACTCCAGCATCACTCACCGAGTTCTGATTTCCTTTTTTTTCTGCTACAGCAGCAAGATCCAGTATTCTTTCTGACTTCTTCATTATCTCAAGAGGAACAAGTGTTGCTTTTTTTGTGGCTTCCTCAATTGCTTCATCCCTCTTTTTCTTTTCCTCTTCCGTCTTCTTCTTTAGTCGCATTGCGCTCATCACATTATTGAATGCTTCTGCATCCTTTTCAATCAGATCGATAAACTCGTCTTTCAAAACCTGCGCCTGCAGCGCCAGATTCTTCATTCTTCTGTTGGCTTTCCTGTATTCCTTTTTCCCATATGTAAGGTTAGCTACCATTGACGATAAGGCTGAACCGAGTGCTCCTGAGAGTGCCGCTACACTTCCTCCGCCTGGAGTAGGTGAATCAGTTGACAATTCATTTGAAAATTCACGAAGATTCATGCTCAAGAGTTCTTGCTTCTCAGCTATTGCATACTCGATAATCTTCTCTTCTGGCTTAAATGGATAGAGCTGGTCCATTCCTAACGAAATAACTGCTGTTCTTATCAGTTCCTCATCTGGCACACCTGGACATTTTCTCTGTTTCTCCAGGTAATATCTCCCTGTCTGCAGCATTGCCTCTTTTGGTATTAAGCCAACAAGCTCGCTGCCTGTTACCCTTAAACCAAGTTTTCTTGCCTCTTTTCTGCATTCCTCAAATAATTTATACAATGGAGTAATTTTATAATTCGTAAGGTTCACAGATACCTGGGCAATCCCGTACTCGTCAATATACCACCCAACACCCTTAACTTCCTTTAGTTTTCCAGGTATCTTTACTGTTTTACCATTTTCATCCCTTATTATCTTTCCTTTCTCATCCCGTTTTACCCGACCCTGCTCACGTATATTCAGAGCAATTTCATGTGCCAGCTTTCTTTCTCTTGTATTAAGATTTATATTGTATGCAATAAGAAATTCACGAGCACCAATAATCGTTGCACCCAATTTTTTATTAAAAACCGGTTCTCCATAATCAGGTTTCCACTCAGGATCTTTGAGTTTCTCAGGAAGACCCTCATACTCTCCCTCCCTGACTACTGCAAGGTTCCTTCTCTCCGGTTTTGTTGCCGCCTCTTCATATAAATAGACAGGAATTGAAAGTTCCCGTGCTACCCTGTCCCCAACCTCATTGGCAATCTTCACACAATCCTCCATGGTAACGCCTGCAACAGGAACGAATGGGCATACATCCGTGGCTCCCATCCTTGAGTGCGCACCTTTATGCTTACTCATATCCAGGACTTCCGACGCCTTTTTGATCGCTCTGAAGGCTGCTTCCTTGACACCTTCAGGTGTTCCAACAAAGGTAACGACCGTCCTGTTGGTTGCTTCACCAGGGTCAACATCAAGGAGTGTTACTCCTTTTGTTTTTGCTATCTCATCTGTTATTGTCTTAATCTTTTCCTTGTCCCTTCCTTCACTGAAATTTGGAACACATTCGACTATCTTCATCCAGCTAACCTCCTTCTATATTTGTATCCAAATCTATATCTTTTCTTAATTAAACCATTTTCATTACATTGTCAAGGGAAAATCGTTGAAACAACATTGTAGGGGCAAAGGTTGCCCCTACATTATTTTTTGCTCCTACGCAACTTTGCTATTGCCTTGTAGTGTTCCTTTGCAGTCCTTGAAAATATGTGTGAGCCATCTCCCTTCGCAACATAATAAAGAAAATCTGTATCTGCTGGATAGAGTGCTGCAATAATTGCTGATTTACCTGGACTGGCTATTGGTCCTGGAGGTAGACCTTTATGAATATATGTATTATAAGGTGATTTTACTTTCAGATCCTTGTAAAGAAGTCTCGATTTATGTTTCGGAAGTGCAAACTGAACTGTAGCATCACATTCAAGTGCCCTATCCAGTTTAAGTCTTTTATGATAGACCTGTGAAACAATAGGGTTCTCCTTTTCTATCATTGTCTCCTCTTCTATCATTGATGCAAGTGTAACAACTTCATAAACTGTAAAACCTATTTCTTCGGCCCGTTTCTTTAAGGAATCGTTAAAAACCTTCCAGAACTCTCTGACGAATCTTTCAATCACTTCTTTCTCAGTAACTCCATAGTTAAATTCATAGGTATTCGGGTAAAGGAATCCCTCAAAGTTCTTCCCAGTGATACCCATTCTCGCTGCATATTTTTTGTCGTTTGCAAGTTTAAGGAATTTTTTCCTATCAATCTTGAGTTTACTCTCTAAGATTTCTGCAACCTCTTTTAGTCTTAATCCTTCAGGAATAGCTGCTGACAATGCAATTGTTTCTCCCTTTACCAATGTTTTCAAAACCTGACGTACACTCATTCCTTTATGAAATAGATATCTTCCCGCCTTTATATTTTTCTCTTCGCCAGTTATCTTTGTATGAAAAACAAACCGTTTTGCAGATGTAATAACTTCTTCTTCTTCCAGCATCTTTCCAATCTTCTGCGCAGATGCTCCATCAGGAATTTCGACTATTACCTCTTCTTTAGGGGGCTTCTTTTTAGAACCCAAAAAAACAACGATATTATAACAAATCCCTGCAATGGATACAGCAATTAAGAAAATTATGAATACTTTAGGTATCCTTTTTATTCTTATTCTCATTCTCAACTACTTTCCACTTTAAGGTAAAGAAGTGTCATTCTTTCTCTCCTAAACTATCAAGGTAGGATTGTAAAATCAAAGATGCAGCAATTCTGTCAACCCTTTCTTTTTCCCTACTTGGTTTCCTATTCATATCCTTCATAATTCGCTCTGCCTCCACGGTTGAATATCTCTCATCCCATAGTGTTATCTCAATATTAAATTTTCCCTTAATTTTTTTTGCAAATTTTTCTACCTGCTCTGCCCTTTTCCCCTTTTTCCCGTTTGTTCTTAACGGATAACCGATGACAATATGCTTTAGTGGAAACCGTTCCAAAATTTTGTTAATACCTTCCTCTATTTTCTTCCTCTCAATGGTTTCAAGTGGCATAGCAATCATGCATAACGGATCGCTGATTGCTATGCCAACTCGTTTCTCTCCAAAATCAATTCCAAGAATTCGTTCTTCTTCTTTCATACTTCTTTATCTTTTCAAATGTCTTGTAGTCGCATGCTTCAGTCCGTATGTTTTTTTAATGGTAGCCGCAGGCTTTTGCCTGCGTATTTTTACACACCTTAACCCCGTAAATGGCATTTTACGGGGTTAAAAGGTGCGGCTACCTTATCCTTTTATCCTTTTTCCTTTTTCCTTGAAGCTCGAATCCCTCGGGCAATAACTCCTTCAAGGAATAACTCTTTATTCTATTGTTTTGAAGCGTAATGATGGTAATATCGGGAGCAAACTCAAACAGCACCTGTCTGCAAGCACCGCATGGAAGGACTGAGGTGTTTTCCTGACCAACAACTGCAAGTTTCAAAAAGTCCCTTTCCCCTTCTGAAACCGCCTTGAAAAGAGCCACCCTCTCGGCACAGCAGGTTAACCCAAAAGAACTGTTTTCTACATTACACCCTGTGTAAACTGCTCCACTCTTTGTAAGTATTGCAGCACCTACTGAAAATTTTGAATAAGGAGTATATGCATACTTCCATGCTTCTTTTGCCTTATCTAATAATTCTCTATCTGTCATCATTTTATAATCTCAATCTTAAATCCACATAGGATAAACACCTCGTAATTGTGTGGAGAAGGGCGTCATTGCGAGTTCTCCTTCTTACTTGACCCATGCAAAGCAATCTCATATTCTCAGTCATTATCTTTTTAGTCTTTCCTTTATCCTGTCCATAGCTCATCGAAGGACTTTTTTTATTGTTTTTTTGTCTTCTCCTTACTGCATACTCCTTACTCACAACTATCCTTATCCTGTCAACTGAAAGAGAAGGGGGGCAGATTTCCCTGCCCCCATCTCTTTATTTCGCACCATCTTCTTGGTTCCAATTACGGCATCAGGAACTCTTTTTCATAATCATCATTCCATTCGCCTCCGACACCATTTGGGTTTGGCGGTATATTGCCATCAAGGTACCAGCTACCGGGTGCTGCCTCTTTCACATCCTTGCTGACCCACAGCTTATACCAAGTTCCACTTACTGCATTCTCTAAAGTATAACGGAACCCTTTTCCATCATATTCATTAATTATGGAACCAACAAGGTTCTGTTTGGTTGCGTTATTAAAAACCTTAATGTTTGTTGTTGTGAATGTGGATGTATCCATATCATCATCAAATCTAACAACAAGTTCCTCTCCAGAAACATAGGCAACGGATACCTGCGGAGGTTCACCATCGAGCAATGTATCTATTGCTTCAGTGATAAAATCCCAGGTATAATCAGGGATATTTGCTACCCAACCATCGTTTTCACCTACAAATCCAAGAAGAACATTTCCACATGTATCGAAAACACTTGCACATTCAACTGTAACGGTATACTGTGTTGCCTCGTCAAGCTTACTCCTTGGTTGGAAACTGACGTGATTCAAAGCTGCAGTAAGAAGGGTACAGGAGACAGATACCTGACTGGATGTCTTCATCAACGTGAAGTTGGTCAATGTCAGCGTAGTTGTATCAATATCACTATCCGTGAATAAAACAGCAATGGTCGGTAATGTATCAACACCATTCGTTGTGCCGGGGGTTACCCAATCTATCTCGGGATGGACAAAATCAACGTCTCCAACATTCCCGGTCCCTGTATAGAGTCTATATCTGTAATCATCGTAAGGCGAGCCGTCAATTAATCCATTATCATTACCATCCAGTTGAATACCTGCATTATTCTTTAGATCGCTTTTAAGTGTGACAACAAATACTGCATCATCACTGAATGTACCTCTGAAAACTGCCTTTTTTATCTCTGGATAGTATGTTAATGTTGCACCGGTTATTGAGGTACCATTTGTTGTATCCCTGACAATAATATTGGATGTATTAACTGTACTTGCATCCATAAAATCCAAAAAATAGATGATAATCTCGCCTGTTGAAGGGTCAACATCCACTATTTCCCCATCGATACCTGGATCTAAAGTAGTTGTATCGATAAAGGAAAGATTTTCCTGCGGCGTATCGTTGTATCCTCCTCTATTAGGATCGAAAGGATTATCCTCTTTACCACAACCAAAGATAAGCATAAGAGCAATAGCAATTATTACAATAATCATCATTGTTTTCTTAAACATCTTTTCACCTCCTTATAATCTTTTTATTATTAAAACTTCAGCGTTGCGGATACCCTCCAGTTGGAGAGATCTGTTAGGTCTGAAAATCCCATCAAATCAATCTGAAGATTTTCACTAACTGTATACCCCAATCCGTACGTATAGGTAGTGTTACTGGAAGAAACGGTAATATCCTCAGATGAACCAATATCTTCAAGGTTTGGATTATCAATGAAAACATCAGTTACCGTTCCATCTCCACGTTCTGTATGTACAAGCCCAGGAGATGCATCAATAAGATCCATATTCGTAGTCGTCTCGGTAAGGTTGATGGAATGTATTGCGCCAAGTCTGAAAACAAGGGGGTTTTTCACATTGAATTCCACACAGACAGGAAAACTGATACTATTCATTCCCTCTGTGGTCTTTGTCTGAACAGTACTGGAATATGTAGTAGTTTGCGTATAGTCATCGTTATCATTCGGTTCATTATCACCATCATCGTATGCAAAGACAAACCTTGCATTCTCTGATTCAACCCTTGTAGAATCCATTCTACTTGAAAGCAAGCCTAATCCAAATGCAAATTTAACCTTTTCTGTAAGGTCATAGATAACCTTTCCCCTTACACTCACTGTCTGAGAGGAACCATCACCAGTTATCTCTATTGTTTCTGAACCGTTGGTTGCTTCTGTATGGTTATCTGCTGCTATCCTACTTCCAATAATACTGTAGTAACCCCTTGCATCGTTCTCTATCTCAAAAGAACTTCTATTGTAAGAGGCGTCAAATCTCAGATGAGTTATTTCATTCCAGTCATGGATGTACGAGAGCCATCCGGTCATAGAATTTCCTTTATACGGTATATTATCTTCATATTCCTCTGTCATTGTATACGTATCGGTGATGCTCGGATCGTCTGGACTACCGTTCCAGTTATCTGTTTTGTCCCTAACATCTTTGGAAGTACCTGAAAACATACCGTATCCAAAGTGCAGACCGAACGCCCTTGTTTCATTGAGATATTTCCAGAAGGATAGACCAAAGAGGTGTTCAATCATATCGTTGGTTGCTGAACCTGTCCCAACACGGCTCTCTGTGAATGTTCTATTACCAGATTCAAGATTGAAATCAGTAAAGTCAAACGTAAAGTTAACAGGCATACCCACAATATCGTAGCCATATTCTTCAGTATTGGTCGTATTTAACCTGTAGAAAAGACCCAGGAGTTTTCCATCTAAATCCTTGCCAAAGCCTAAAATAAAATCCTTGGTGCCCTCATCAGTCCAGGCCTCCCTTGTCTCCTCCACATCAGTCCTTCTATCGTATGTTCCGTTAGTGTCATCATCAAAAAATTCGGAATAGACAACATGACCGTAACCGTCTATGGGAAAACCATCCATATCATCTAATCCTGTGTACAAGGCTTCTTTTTCATTGTATCTATCAATGACAATACCAAAGTGTCCCAAGTTGAAAAGCGGTGTTGTTGATCCACCAATGAGGAAGTAGTTATTGGTGTAGTTGGAAAATGGTTCTTCGCCTTTATCCACAAGATTACTCAAGTTTGTATAAAGCCTTGACCCTTCAATCAGTGGTAAACGTGCAGGATCAGGGAGTGGGTAGGGACCAAGCCATAAATCATAATCATCTTCAAGAAGATAAGCAGTCGATGCATTTCTAAAGGATGTATTTGTGAATGCACCAAGCGAAATAACGGAAATAACTGTAAATAATAGGATTGTTGAAATAATCCTTCTTAACATGTAATCCTCCTTTCGTTATTCATCAAATCTTTATAAGTATAAATGTTATAAAAAACTATGATTACTCATCACCTCCTTTCTAATTAAAATATTCAAAATTACATTATTGATAGGGCAATATAAGGTATAATATCTGTTTTGTCAAGTATTTTTTGGAGATTTTTAAAAAAACTACAAATCTGTGTAATTGTACGTCTCTTTAATAAAGATCTTTTCTTCTGTCCTTAAAGATATTGTTCAGAGGATTTAAAAATTTATTCAACGCAGCGACCGTATTGATAGTTACAACGGAGACGATTTCATTATCTTCTCCTGCTCTCAAAAGAATTCTCCCTTCAGGTGAAATAATCTGGCTCATCCCAGTAAACCTATTTTCAAACCTTCCTCTCTTCTCTGTTCCCGTCCTGTTAGCAGTAATAATAAAAACTCTGTTCTCTAAAGCCCTTGTAATCATAGCATCCTGACAGTAGGACATAACAAGATTTGCTGGATGGCATATAATCTGTGCGCCCAAAAGTGCTAACCGCCTTATAGCCTCAGGGAAAAGCCAGTCGAAACAGATTATGAGTCCGACCTTTACACCATTTTTCAATAAGAAAACCCTGTAAGGTTCGTATGCAGTATCAAAAAGCCTCTTTTCATAGCGATATAGATGTTTCTTTCTGTAGACATAATGTCGTCCATTCTCAAGGAAGAGAAAAGAGGAATTATAGACCTTTTTACCATCCCGTTCCACAAAACCACCAACTATAGACATCTTTTTCTCAGTGGAAATTCGCTTAAGAAATTTCGCTGTTTTACCATTGGGAACCGACTCACCAAATTTTGTTACCTCTGTTTTTGTCTTGAATGTATATCCTGTAGTGAATAGTTCCGGAAGGACAAGGAGGTCGCAGGTAGAAGCATTGATAAGAGCTTTTACTTTTTTAAGGTTCTCATCAACCTTACCAAATGCTGGATTAAACTGGAGAAATCCTACCTTCATATTTCTACAGTATTTCATTCGCTTTAAGTATGTAGGGGCGTTCAATTGAACGCCCCTACTATTTTCTTAAGCTTTCTACCTTATGCTATTTACTCTCTACTGCTTACTCCCTGATGTCTTCTTAATCGGTGTTACTCCCTCATAATGAAAATGGAAAAGAAGATTTGAATTTGGCTTATATTCGAACCCAAACCCATGAAGCATACTCCCAAAACTACTCATTCTTAATCCTTTATTATAATAACCAACAGTTCCAATCAGTGTTAGTTGGGGAGAAACCCTATATGTAAAATAGTTATTGTAAAGTGACCTCAATGAACCATCATATGAACTATATGAAAAACCGATAGAGTGATCCATTGAAAATCTTTTATTGTCAAAGAGCCAGGGAGGAAGAGACTTTTTTACTTGATTCTGTGAGAAAATCAAGCTCGAAAAAGAAAGGACTAAAACCATTATTAGTACTATTTTTCTCATTGTTTACTCCTTCTTTATTTTATTATATAATATATCAACAATTATCAAATGTCAATAAAAATATTTCAATAAATTAACGCTTCAAATGCTCAAACGTTCCAAGTTATTTAAGCCGATTACTTACAGCCACACCGACATCAACATATAACCAGCTTCCATTCCTTTCATTTCTCTACTCTTCACTCTTCACTCTATTTCCTGTCTTCAGTCATCTGACTTCTGTCCCTATTCTACCTGTTTTAATAAGTTTCTCCTTTGCAAGTTGAGACCATCTATTATGAGGATTTTCTTTCACCATCTCTTTCCATATTCTCTTTGCCTTCACCTCATTACCTTTCCCATAAAATGATAGTGCTAAATAATGTTTTGCCTCAAAAAGATTTGGTCCTATCTCTAATGCCCTCTCAAAGAAATGGATTGCATCATTATACATATTCCTTTCAAAATATATCAATCCAAGATAATAGTTTGCGTAGAGTGAAGCACTCGCATCCTTACCTGTTTTTATTACCTTTGAAAGGTGTTCTATCGCCTCTCCAAAAATCTTTTTCTTGTAGCAAATATATCCAAGATTATTTCTTGCCATCTCATCAGTTGGATGTATATTCAGAACTTTCTGGTAGAGAAGTAATGCATTATCAAATTTTTCTGTGTACATATATGCCCACCCAAGGAGTTTCAAGACCTTCACATTGTTTGGAGCTTTCTTCAGAGCAGGCTCAAGAACCTTCTCTGCCTCAGCATAATCACCGGAGGCAATGAAATTCCACCCTTTATCAATCAATGTTAAAATATCTGTTTTTGATATGCTCATTGATTGTACAAAACCTTTGAGTATCTCTTCTTTTTTTTGTTCTACTACTTTTTCCTTCTCATTAAGATATTCTTCCATTTTTTTCTCTATACGTTTGAGTCTCTCCCTGTAACTTTTTACAATATTATAAACATATTCGACCTTCTCAGCATAGAGTGAAGGTTTGTCACCAGATTTTGCTTCTTTAAGTTTTTCTTTGAGTTCGAGTATCAGTTTCTCAAAATTATCCATATTTTTTTCTTCCATCATCTTGTGAAATCTATTATCTCTTTTGCAATTTCACAAAGTGGAACAACTTTATCTACATAACCCGTCTTAATCGCTGCCTTGGGCATACCGAAAATTACAGATGTTGATGCATCTTCAACAATAACCTTACCTTTTGATTTTTTTACTTCGAATAAACCATCAGAGCCATCCTTGCCCATACCTGTAAGAACAACTGCAAGAACCCTATCGCCAAAACTTGCAAGAGACTTCAAGGTTATATCACAGGACGGTCTAACACCATGTTTTTTTGGTTTATTTGTTAAGAGAATCTTCCCATTCTGAGTAACTTCCATATGTTTATCGCCTGGTGCAACGTAAACCTTGCCCTCCTTTAACAACTCACCACCATTTGCTTCTTTAACATCGAGAGGTGAAATTTTATTAAGTCTTTCAGCAAGTAAAGGTGTAAATTGCTCTGGCATATGTTGAATAATAAGGATACAAGCATTCAGATTCTTAGGTAAGACTGAGAGGACAACACTGAGTGCTCGTGGTCCTCCTGTTGAAGTACATATTATGATAATCCTTCTATTAGAGCGAGATGGAGTATACTCAAAAGTACAAGCCTCATATTGCGGAAGACATGTTAACTTCTCCCTTCTTATTGCTGAGGCACGAATAATCTTCTCAATAAGTTCTTTTCTAACTTCTCTCATATTAACCGAGATACTACCAGAAGGTTTTGAAACAAAATCAACAGCGCCAAGATTAAGTGCCTCAATGGTTTCTCTTGCACCGTCTTTTGTGTAAGCACTGAGCATCACAACAGGAACGGGGTGGACCCTCATGATGTTTTTTAAGAAATCAATTCCATTCATCACAGGCATTTCCATATCAAGAGTAACCACATCAGGATTTAGCGAAATAATTTTTTCTATACCCTCTTTGCCATCTCTTGCAGAGCCGATAACCTGTAACCTTGGGTCACTGTTAAGCATATCAGTTATGACATTTATCATTAGTATTGAATCCTCTATGATAATGACGCGGATTTGTTTAGTCAAATCTCTTTGATCCCTTTCTTATATGACTTGACAACGACCTTACCGTTGGACAGATGGAAATCAACCGACCTACCCCAGCTTCCACCTGTATCCTTTGATAGCACACTTATTGAATGCTTTTTAAGAACCTCTATAGCAGCATTGACATTCTTCTGTCCGATTGAATTCTTAGTAAGCGTTGGGAACATGTTTGCACCGCCAACAAGTTTTGCAATGAGTCTTTCCTTCTTTGCACCCAAATCTTTAATCCTTTTGATAAGAATCTCAATCCCCGTGTCAGAAAATTTTGCAAGGTTTTCGTCACTTTTAGCAATTGACCTTGTGGGTAGAAGGAAATGATTCATTCCACCAATCTTCGTAAGAGGGTCATATAACATCACAGCCACACATGAGCCTAATCCGTATGTACTTAGAATATAAGGACTTGAGCCTACTGCAATATCAGCTATCCTAACCTTTATTGTTTGAGTATTTAACACTTTCTATAAATCCTTTCCCGTGAATCAACTGTATTGAACAGTGATTTCGCTTCACCAACAAGGTATTCCACCTTTCCAAGAACTAAGAATGCTTTTTCGTTTAATCTATTGTAAATCATTGATAGGATTTTCTCCTGAAAAGTCTTCTCCATATAAATAAGTACATTTCTGAAAAGGACAAGGTCCAGCTCTTTTAATTCTATATTTTCTTCTTCAATATCAAACCTTACAAATCTTACCTTCTCTTTTATCTTATCCAAAACACAAATCTTCTCATCTTTCTTAAAATACATATTAAGAAAATATTCTGGTGTTTCGTCAAAGACCTCATTTCTATAGCATCCAATTCGAGCAGTATTCAAGCTATCATTATCTATATCTGTTCCTATTACAGAAAATTGTGCAGATGATTGCCTTTCACTTAAAAACTTATCCAGAAGCATTGCAATAGTATAGCTTTCTTGTCCCGTAGCACATCCCGCACACCATACCTTAATTAATCCACCTTTCCTTTCATTTTCTCTTAATATCTGAGGTAGAACAACCTCTTCAATTTTTCCAAAAGTTTCATAATTTCTAAAGAATTTTGAAACATTAATGGTAAGGGTTTTATGTAATAAACGTTGTTCTTTTGTATCCCGTTCAAGTAGTTTTGCATATTCAAGATATGAGTTTATTCTATTATATCTCATTCTAACCGCAATTCTTCTTTTTAGTGGTCTCTTTTTATATCTTTCCGGAAAGAAACCAAGTTTTTCAATCATCATCCTTTTTAATACCTCAAACTCTTCGTTCATTGAACTAAAACATTCTTAAATTAACAAAACTGAGAGGTTAGACGCACTCACTTCAAGCACAAAGCATTAAATTCCAGAGAGGTTGTCCATCATCACTCTTCTTTCAACCCTATCACTCACCTACCATCTCTATGTTCCTCTTTGCAATTTCATTCTGAGGATCGATTTCTAATGTTTTCTTCCATTGTTCAAGTGCCCTCACCTTCTGCCCCATCTTATAATAGATGTTTCCCATTTTAAGAAATATCTCCGCATTGCCGAGACCAGCATCTGTAATCATCTTAAAGGATTTCTGTGCTGAAGTGTATACTCCTTTTCTGTAATATAATTCACCGAGTCTTATTCGTGGTTCTATGTAATTGGGTGCCAAGTCAAGGGCTTTCTTATAATTTTCTTCTGCCTCCTCAAAATTTCCCACATTCTCTGTTATAACGCCCAGATTATAATAAAGTACTGGTATATCTGGTTCTTTTTTCATGATATACTTAATCTCACTGATTGCATTTTTAAGATTCCCTGAAAGTACATTAATTAGTGCAAGAAAGAAATGGGGTAAAATCAGCTTATCATCTATCTTGAGTGCTTTTTCAAGATAATCCTTTGAGGCATTAAGGTCACCTTTCTTGAAAAGAATAATAGCCATATTTAATATAGGAATTCCTGATGACTTCATTTTCGATGCTTGCTTAAAAAACTCAAGTGCCTCATCTGTCCGATCCTTAACGCTGAGTATGTATCCAAGATTATTCATATACATTGGAACATCGGGGTTTTCTTTAATAAGTTTACGAAGCAGTTCTTCTGCTTCCTTATAATTCTTTGTCTTAATAAGAGTGACGGAGAGATAAAATCTTGCTTCATTATCTTTAGGATTTAACTTAATAATATGTTTGAATTCCCGCTCTGCCTCATCATAGAGTTGGGTTTTTAAGAATGCTATACCGAGATTTAGATGCTCTGTTATCTTTTCATCAATCCCAAGAGCAGCGATTCTTTCTATAATAGAACAGAATCCTCTCTGTACAAACGATGATACAATCTCTTTTGTTTCAAATGTATCAAAAGGAGAGAATTCAATAATAACCTCGAGTGTCTTCTCTCCGTCAATCAAAGAATAAACCTTTCTATCCTTCTCATTAAGACTTAAAATGTCATCATGGGACGCAGTTGGTTTTAGAATAGATGATTCCCTAAGAATATCAAGAGAAAATACTAAAAGTTCATCTACGTGTCTCGCACTCTCTAAGAGAAGACTCGCTGGATTAACTGCAACAATCTCATCATCAACATCTGCAAACCGTGGTTCAAAATTAAAGTAACCGTTTTCCCAGGTCATCATTGTAATAATTGTCTCCTTTATCTGGCGCCTTAAGTACTTAATAAGAGAATCTTCTCTAACAAATTTTTCTTTTAATAAGATTTTTCCTATCTTTTCACCAGTTCTCTTCTGCATCTCAAGTGCCCCGGAAAGCTGTTCTTCGGTCATCTCACCGGAAGCAACCAGAAGTTCGCCTATTCTGTTCTTTCTATTTATTAAATAACTATCAACGATGTTACCCTTAAAAAATGTAATAGAACCAAAATGTTCCTTTTCTGTTACTGTTAAAATACCTGTTTTAAGACCCATAGAAAGAAGTTGTATTACATCCGGAAGGCTTGCCTCTTTGAATGATCCTTTTATCGCCATTATATCATCTCAGTTTTAATCTTATTTATCCTCAGATATTCACTCAAGATTATGGTCTTCAAAAATTCTTTCATTCAGGTATGGCCATCTTTGGTCAAGTTCAGAAAGTAATGTCTTCTCTTCCGTAGTTGATGGAACCTTTGGCTTTTCTTTTTTTCTCAGTTTCTTTTGCTTCTCAAGTACAAGTTTTTCAATACCAATACAAGCTGAAATGTTTTCCATTGTGAGTTCAAGATTCTCATCTATAACTTTCTTAATGATATTTGCCACACTTCTTTTTATATCTATGAACTTTCCAAAAAGATTTTTGCTAAGGAATTCCTTTATTTCATCCGGTAAAGAAATCCGTTTACAAGTAAAAAGGCTAGTGATTATTACCCTCTTATCTTCTTCATCGAGTTGTTTAATTGGAACTACAGTTCCTGATAATAAGAGCTCTTTATAATTATCTTCCAAATCTAACTCTTCTGGTGGTAACTTGGACGACACAACTAAGAGTTTTTTCTCCTCCTTAAAATTGTCCAGAACAACAACAAAAAGTGATTTAGACTCCCCATCATTTACTACATTCTCAATATCATCTAAGAGGATGGTATCAATCCCCTTTAGTTTTTCAATATACATATTTCTGGCATCTTCATCAAAAAGGTTTTTTATCTCAATTGTTAAAAAATTTGATGGAATATAGGTAATTATTTTCTCTGGATATAATGATTGCATCTTTTTAGTAAAAGCTATTAAAAGGTGTGTTTTCCCACATCCATCGTCTCCATAAATATAAATAGGGGAATTTACATCTTGTTTCTTTGATAGTCCCTTTTTCAAAACCTCATATACTTCTCTATTAGAATGTAAGATAACAAAGTTTTCAGTGGTTGACCTTGCACTAAGGAATTTATTATATTCTTCCTTTAATTTCCTTCTTTCCTCTACTTTTTTGAGTGTCCTTTCTATGTCAAAAATAGCATCCGGGTCAAAAAGATTCTTTTCTAAATATTCCCTTTCTTCCAGAGTAGTTGTCTTCTCCAACTCACCAAATATTTTCTGTAGTTCAATGAGTCTTTGAATACCCGATGTAAATGAGACAAACGCTTGTATTATACCATCTATGGGTCCATCCATAGCTTCTTCTAATCTTCTTACATTAAACCCTTTCATTTTCCAGATATAAAGTTTTAACATGTATTCATTTTTTATTGCCATCGTGTCCTTTTGCTCAGTTGCGCCTTTATCAAAATCTTCTTTTAAATCCTTGACAAAATCAAAAAATTCCTTATCCTCCCCGGGAAATGGGGCTAACCTCCTGTCGGGTGGGACTATCTCCTCCAGAGCAATATTATCCTTCACATTCTCAACTGTGATTTCCTTTGTAACATCTTTAAGAAGGTCAATCTTTTTAAGGACAGTCTCTATCTCCCTGATATCATAAAAAGGTAAACCAGAAAGGAAATGTATTACATCATCCTTCAACTCCATTCCAAAATCACTACTTATCATTTTGAATATCCTGGAAACAAGTTCTGGGTCAGGTTTAAATATCGGAACTGTAAGTCCTTTCTTAATAAGAGAAACAAGCTGTTCAGATATGCCGAGTTCTTCCGGTGGGAGCAGAGATGTTATATAAACCTGTTTTTTTGCTGTAATAAAAGAATTAATGAAAGTATATAAATCCATACCCTTCTTTACCTCATCAGGCAAAAGATGGAGGTTTTCAAGGATAAAGACAGAACCAACAGTCTTTGGAATGGATTTAAGTTCAGTACAATCTAAACAGAGAACATCCTCATCTTTAAGAATCTCTTTTACCGAACTTACAAGATGAGTTTTTCCAAGTCCTTTCTTTGAATAAATAAATAGTGGGTTTATATCGACCCCACGATTTTTTAGTGTTCTTTTCACAGAAAGGTATGCAAGTTGATTTGCTCTACCAATTGCAAAATTGTTAAAAGTGTATTTTCTGGCTATCATTTGGTAAATTTCTTTCTCAGATTTGAAAGGACTAAACTTACCATCATTTCGGAGGCATCTATTAAACCCTCACTTTGTGTGTGTAGAAGGAAGTATTAGGTTTGTTGTTTCCCAAAACTAACCGGTACGTAGTAAACTATTTTACAGATTATTTTCCTTGTTGCATACTTTGTTAAAGCCATCTTGGTTACAGCATTTCATCTACGAGACCTGTATGGATGTTTCCTTTAATAAAATCTTTGTTTTCGAGTAACTTCAGGTGGAAAGGTATCGTTGTTTTAATTCCTTCAATTACAAATTCTTTTAATGCTCTGCGTAGGCGAGTAATAGCCTCCTCTCTGTTATTTCCATAGGATATCAATTTTGCAATAAGCGAGTCATAATACCTTGGGATAGAATAACCAGAGTAAAGATGTGTATCAACCCTTACGCCTGGGCCACCAGGTATATGAAACCCATCAATCCTTCCTAAAGATGGTAAGAAATTTTTTTGAGGATCCTCTGAGTTTATTCTTGCCTCTATAGCACATCCTCTCAATTTAATATCCTTTTGCGAAAAGGGTAGTTTTTCGCCCGACGCAATCTTTATCTGTTCCTTAACCAGATCTATACCTGTGACAAACTCTGTAACTGGATGCTCAACCTGTATCCTTGTGTTCATTTCCATGAAGTAGAAATTCCCTTTTTGATCCATTATGAACTCGACGGTCCCAGCATTTTTATATCCTATCTTCTCCATTCCTTTAACAGCATATGCCCCTAACTTTTTCCTCTTCTTCTCACCAACAGCTGTTGATGGACTCTCTTCAAGTAACTTCTGATGCCTTCTCTGTACCGAACATTCTCTTTCTCCGAGATGAACTGTATTTCCATAATTATCTGCTAAGATCTGAAACTCAATGTGTCTTGGATTTTTAATGAACTTTTCTATGTAAAGACTCCCATTACCGAAAGCTGCTTCTGCTTCAGTACGTGCTATCTTAAAAAAATTTTTGAATTCAGATTCAGCGTTAACAATTCTCATGCCCTTACCACCACCACCAAAAGCAGCTTTTATTATAACAGGGAAACCAATATCTTTAGAAATCTTCAGTCCTTCACTTATCTGTGAAACGGACTTCTTGCTTCCTGGGATGACAGGAATACCAGCATCTTCCATTTCCTTTTTGGCACAAACCTTATCACCCATTTTTCTAATAATTTCGAAAGGAGGACCTATAAATTCTATGCCATTTGATTCACACATTTCAGCGAATTGGGGATTTTCAGCAAGGAACCCATACCCAGGATGGATTGCCTCACAGTTTGTAACAAGACAGGCACTAATTATCTCTTTTGCACTGAGATAACTATCTTGGCTTTGAGGTGGTCCAATACAGACAGATTGGTCTGAGAAACGTACATGAAGCGAATCTTCGTCTGCCTCTGAATGAACAGAAACAGTCTCTATACCAAGTTCCTGACAGGCTCTTATTATCCTTAGAGCAATCTCTCCTCTGTTTGCAATAAGAACCCTTTTGAACATTCAAACTATCCTCTACCTTCAAAATCTGTCCAACCTGCTTCTGAAGTACCTTTTATTCCTCGTAATTTGAGGTTAAATTCATCAGGATTAGTAACATTTGCCATTGCATCTTCATAGCTAATTACACCTTCGCTGTATAATTTCATTATTGACTGGTCAAAACTTTGCATATGATACTGTGAGCCTTCCTCAATCGCAGTAGGAATCAGTAGTGTTTTAACTGGATCAAGGATATACTCCTTTATGGTCGGTGTTACAATCATTATTTCAACAGCAGGTACTCTGCCTTTCTCATCTGCTCTTGCAAGGAGTCTTAAGGAGATAACCCCAATCATTGTTGCGGAGAGAAGAACCCTTATATGCTGCTGTTGATGTGGTGGATAAAAGGAAATAATTCTATTTATTGTCTCGCTTGCATTCAATGTATGAAGTGTACTTAAAACCAGGTGCCCTGTATCTGCTGCTTTCAATGCAACATCCATAGTATCCTTATCCCTGATCTCACCAATAAGAATCACATCAGGATCCTGACGCATAACATGTTTTAGCGCATTTGCAAAACTATGAGTATCCATCCCAAGTTCTCTCTGGCTGATAACGCTCTTTTTATCCCTGAACAGAAATTCAATGGGGTCTTCAATGGTAATGACATTTTTACTTATATTCTCATTGATATGTTCAATCATTGCAGCAAGGGTTGTTGACTTTCCACTTCCTGTGGTTCCTGTACAGAGGATCAATCCTCTGTGCTTCAGCGCAATATCTTTGAGAACCTGGGGAACATTAAGTTCATCTATTCTTTTTATAGAAGGTGGAATCGTTCTCATAGCAATGGCAACACTTCCCCTCTGCATATAGACATTTACCCTGAAACGGGCAAGCCCTGAAACACCAATAGCAAAGTCAAGCTCCTTCGTTCGTATAAATTCCTCCTGCTGGTCTTTCGTCATAATCTGTTGTGCTGTTTTTCTTAATTCTTCAGGGCTTAAAGGCTCTTCTTTGATAACCCTCAACTTTCCATCAATTCTCAGAACAGGAGGAGAACCAGCCTTCAGATGAAGATCGCTTGATTCCTCTTTAACCATCCTTTCTAAAAGATTTTTTAGATTCATAATATATTCTTTATTCTGGTTTAACTAATAAAAGCTTCTGATTAAATTCTACAGGGTCATCATTCTTTGCAAGAATATCCACAATAGTCCCCCTCACGTCAGATTCTATCTCATTCATTATCTTCATTGCTTCAACTATACATACAATCTGACCTGGAACAATACGGTCTCCAATCTCTACATACGGAGGAGCATCAGGCGCTGGTGCTTTATAAAAAGTCCCTACCATCGGAGCCTGAATTGCGACAACCCCTGTCATCTCGCTTTTTTCCTCAATCTTCGTTTCTTCTGCTAAATCCTGAACTGGGTTTTTTGTCGCCCTGGGTACTTCCTTTATCTTTTTTGATTCCTTTCTGATTCGTATGGATGTTCCTAATCTCCTTATTTCAATCTCTTCGACATCCATCTCTTCAATAAGTTCAATAAGCTTTTTAATGAATGAGATTTTCATAAAAGACCTTCTTTAAAAATGTGCTTTGTTAATCTCATAATTTCCATCCTGTTCAAACCTGGACACAGGATATTTTACTTTTAAATATACTACTATAATACATAATAAAAGTCAAGAGAAAACTGCGTAGAAAAGTATTTGCTTCACCACAAAAACTTTGACCATCCTTTTCTAATATGTTTCTGAGCATATGACGATCAGAAAGTGTATCTAATATGATTAAAATCCTTATTTATCATTTTTTGATACTTTTGCAATGTTTAAAAGAATATGATGTTCTGCTTTCAAATCAATTCAAACTCAAACCCTCTCTCCTTGAAGATTATTAAGCAAGCATCTACCACCTCAGGAGCATAAAGTATACCCCGATTCTCTGAGATTTCTTCCAATGCGGTATTTATGCTGTAAGCCGGGCGGTATGGGCGGTGTGAAGACATTGCTTCAACAACATCTGCCACTGCCAGGATTTTTGCTTCCACAAGAATTTCATCTCCACTTAGACCCTGAGGATACCCAGACCCATCCAACCTTTCATGATGTTGTAACACGGTTTGAGCGACTGGCGAAGAAAATTCTACTGTTTTCAAAATGTCATACCCAACCTGAGCGTGAGTCTTGACTAATACCATTTCTATTTCGCTCAGTTTAATAGGTTTGTTGAGAATCTCGGCTGCAATATGTACCTTGCCAATATCGTGCAGTATACCCGCTACACGAATCCCCTCAATTTTCTCCTCAGAAAGCCCCATCTCTTTTGCTATAGCACAGGCAAGCTGGGTCACACGCCGTTGATGACCTGCTGTATAAAGATCCCTCTTTTCGACAGTCGATGCCAGGGCATTAACCGTTCCCTCAAGGGTTCTTTGTAATTTCCAAAAACTTCGTTTCAGTTCTTCCTCCGCCCGCTTGCGCTCAGTGATATCCTTCATCGTTCCCATACTTGCTATCTTACCTCTATAATTGATAACTCCGACATTCATATTGACTATGACTCTGGTTACCCTATCCTTGTGTAACATGCAGAATTCGTATTCACGTGGGATATCTTCCCCTGCCTGCCTTCGATGGTAGCGATCTGCAACCATCTCTGAATCCTCTGGTGCAATGAGTTCTCGAAAGTCCATCCCAATAATCTCCTCCACCGTGTAGCCAACCATTCTTGCAAATGCCTCATTGGCAAATTTCATTTCAGCATCCTGGATAATAAAGACACCGTCCTGAATATTGTCAATTAATGTTCGATATTTTTCTTCAGAGAGTCGCAGCGCTTCCGCTGCCCTTTTCTGCTCAGTTATGTCCATTACCATCCCGATGGTTCCCTGGAACTCCTTTTTATCATTTATCCAAGGAGTAGCGGAAACCCTTATGTTTCTTAGTTCACCGTCTTTTCGCCTCATTACTGTTTCATATTGACTGGAAACTCTGTTTTTCCTTTTAGCAGATCCCTGTAATATTTTTTGGAGTTCTTCTTCCGAAGAGATCAATTCCCGCAGATTCATACCAATAATTTCTTCTTGGGAATAGCCAAGAATATTAGAAAACCAGGGATTGGCAAAAATAATATTCTCATTGGTGTCCACAATACACATACCTTCCTGAATAGTTTCCACCAAAGAGCGGTATCGTCTTTCGCTTTCCCGCAAAGCCTCCTTCGCTTGCTTCCTCTCTGTAATATCTCCCAAAACACCATCAAAGTATAGTATTTCTCCCTTCTCGTCGGCAATAGCCCGAGCGTTTAGGGAGCCCCAGAAAACCGTCCCGTCCTTTCTCTTCAACTGAACCTCATAATTGGAGATCTCGCCAGACGAACTTAACGTTTTAATGAACCTCTTACGGTCATCCGGGTTGAGATAGAGATCGCCGACATGAACTTTGGACATCGCCTCTGGTTTCTTATATCCGAACATCTTAGCCAGGGCTGGATTCGCCGAAAGGATACGTCCACCAGGGTTTGCTGAAGTACGGAACACCCCGACTGGAATGTTGGACTGTAGTGTCCGATATTGCTTTTCCGACTCACGTAGCGCCTTCTCCGCCTTTTCTCGCTCGCTGATGTCCCTGCAAATAACCCGCAACTCTTTCGGTTCACCATCTTCATCAAAAATCAGTTGGGTTCTTCCCTGTACCCAGATAGTTGAACCATCTTTCCGTACCTTGTGAAATTCCAATGCACTTTTCTTTAGTTTTTTACTAAAGATTTCGGAAATCTGCTTTTTAACCCTTTTTAAATTATCATTATGTACAATTTTCCACACAGGTTCACCGATTAATTCCTCTTTGCTGTATCCCAGATATTCTGCACCGTACTGATTGACAGATGTCATCGTTCCATCTGGTTTGATGGAGAAATACATATCTGGAGCATGATCGTATAAATCTTGATATTGTTCCTCTCTCTTCTTTAGTGCTTTCTCAGCCCGCTTGCGATCGGTTTCTAATTTTTCAAATTCAGCAACTCTTCGGCGCGCTTCTACCAATTCATTTATGAGTTGCTCTTTTGTTTTGTTTTTGTCTTTCATCTCATTACTTCTTAAAATGGTATAAATATTACCTTTCTACAAGCTGTATATAAATTAAATATATTTTTCTCACTTATTTTTCTTATGTTATCATAAATAAAAAAAAACGAAATGTCAAGGAATAATTGAGGACAATGCTGGAAAAGTTTAACACATAGTGGTTAATCTATTCCCAAGATTTTCCCTTGACAATTATTCATTTATCACGTATAAAAATAGTATATGTTGAATTTTATCAATGTAAGTAATTAAAATGGAAAGAAAGATAAACGAAACGGGTCTTTTTGAAGGAAAAATAAAAACCATCCTCGGATTATTGAAACAACATAACGATACTATATTGAGAAATAATACTGAACTCGTCTCACTGTTAAAGAGGAGAGAAACCGCTCTTCGTAACCTGACAGAGGGTGAATATTCAATATCAGAAAATCTTGATAGTATGAGAAAGGAGACCCATAATCTGTTTGCATCTACCCAGATAATCTCTGAAGCAACAGAAGTTGCCCTATCTGCACTTGAAGAACAAAAAAAGACCTGGGAAACAAAGTACTCCAATCTCGATAACGCTACAACAGGTTTCAGTAGAATAATTGGAACAATCTCAGAATCAATCTACAGCCTGAGAGAACTTGGTGAAAGAATAAGAAAGATAGAAATTGCTATGGATAAAATACATAATATTTCACATCTAACCCGCGGTGTTTCAAGGAATGCAGGGATTAAAGCATATCATGCTGGAGAAAAGGGCAAGGGTTTCGAAGTAATAGCAAGGGAGCTATCACAGTTAACCAAAGAATCACAAAGAATTACTGTTACGGTGCCAGAAGCGATAAAAAGATTTCAAACCCAAACAAAGGAAGCAGTGAATTTTATAACACAACTAACACACAATATTGAACTGGTAAAGAAAAATACAGAAGATATGAAACTGAAACTTAAATCAAGCGAACAGTTCTTAAGCGAGTTTATGGAGGTCTCCAACATAATCCATAACTCTGTTGATAAGCAGGTAGGAGTAGAAGAGGAATTAGGAAGGGAAGAAGAAACTATTTCAAAATTCTCTACGCAGTTGTTGATTGAAACAGGAAGTATCACAGCTCTTGAGCAGAGCCAGAGTTCCCTTTCACTTATTATTAATAAATTTGTAGAAAACTCTTCTCAAATCATATCTTCCCTTGAGCAAAAGGGGGATGAGTCCTTCGATGTCAATATAAGAAAATCTTCAATAAATAATGATAAACTAAAAGAATATATGCTCAGAGTATCTTCATTGACATCCCAGATAAAAGAGATCTCACTTGAGGCAAAGAGGCACTTTGAATCACAGAAGGAGACGGTATCACAGTTTCTTACCATAATAAATGAAAACAAGATGGTTAAGCAAGAAATCAGCAAGAAAACCAACTCATTAATGGAAATATTAAAAGAGGTCACGAAACTCTTTTTAGAAACAAATGATCTGTCAGAGAAAATAATTTCAATCATAAATGAAATGATACATCTTGTTGAAAGGACAGACAGTTATTTTTCTTCCCTTGAAAAAGAGATAGAGTGGGTAGTTGAAATAGTCAGGAAACTCAAGAAATTCTCTAAAAGAAGTAATCTTCTTTCCCTCTATGCATCAATAGAGACGGCAAGATCCTTTGAATTTAAGAAAGAACTCGATGTGATTGTAAATCAGATAAAAGAATTATCAAAACAGTCATCCAGTTTATTGAGAACAATAGAGGAATCCGTTAATAAGGCAAAATCTTCACTTAAAAATGTTCATAAGATTATGCTCGAGACCTCTGAAAAACTTGAAAATACCAAAGATGAATTCAAACCTATGCTTAAAGAGTTTCATAATCTTATTGAGTCAACTGAGAAACTGAATGAAATAGTTAATGAGATGCTGAATGCCCTTGAGAAACAAAAAGGTCTTGAACAAAATCTTATCTCTCTCGAGGAAACACTCTCCTCAAAGATAGACGAAAATATACTCATGAACAGAGAACTGGGGAAGGTAACGGAGAAAACAAGCTCAGTTGTATCAGAACTATTAAATGAACTCGGGGAATTTGAGAAGGATTTAACTCCTTTTTTACCTTCTATTCAGAAATTGCCAAAAACAGTCTTAAGGCTGAGATTATCTGGAGACATTATTGATATTGACCCATCCAAAACAACTGATGCAACATCCAACAGAGTCAGCACAACTATCTTTAAGGGTCTTGTTGAACAGGGCATTGATGCAAATGTTATTCCCTCAATTGCAAGAAGGTGGAAACTCTCTGAGGATGGGCTTGTATGGAAATTTACATTACGAGACGACGTACGGTTTCATAATGGAGAAGCACTCAATGCGAGCGATGTGAAGTTTACAATTGAACATCTTCTTTCAGGCCCACACAGTTATATGTTTGATATGATAAAAGGAGCAAAGGATTTCATAAGAAATAAGAACAAGGATATAGAAGGAATAAAGATTACTGGTAATTACAACATTGAACTAAAACTAAACCATCCCTATATTCCATTTCTGAGAAATCTTGGGGTTACCTGTGGAGGTATTGCAAAGGAGACAAAAAATGGACTTATCGGTGCCGGCCCATTTAGGTTAAAGAAATGGGAAAAAGGAAATAGAATTATTCTTGAAGCATTTGATGATTACTTTGGTAAAAAACCGTACTGTGATGAGATACATTTCATTATCTGTCATGATGAGAAAGAGACGTTTAAAAGATTTTCAGAAGGAGAATTTGACATAATAGATATTCCCAGTTCAATCGAAAAAGGAGAATTGCTACAGAAAAAAGAAGTAAATGAAATCAACATAGATTCTTTATTTATCTATGATATTTATTATGTTGGTATTAATGTAAAACTACAAACCCCTTTCAAAGAAAATATGGTCAGACAAGCATTGAACTATGCTGTTGACAGAAATGAGTATATTGAAAAAATTGCACAGGATAGAGGCATACCTGCAAAGGGCATCTTTCCCCCAAATTTTTCTACATATAATAAGGCACTTACTGGATACGAGTATAACCCTGAGAGAGCAAAAACATTATTAAAAAATGCTGGTTTCCCCAATGGTTTACCAGAGGAATACCAATTTGACATCAGGGATTCAAAGACTGCAGTCATGGGTGCAGAAATCTTAAAAAAATATCTCTCAGAAATTGGCATACATTTGAAACTCAATCTACTCCCCTGGAAAGAATTACTCAGAAATGTTCATAGCGGTAAATCCTTGCTTTTTGCACTTGGCTGGGCAAATGATAACGGAGACCCTGATAGTTTCCTATACCCACTCTTTCATTCAAAGAATTGGGGCGAACCAGGAAATACCACATTTTATAAAAATAAAACTGTGGACAGACTGCTTGACAAAGCGGCAGCATTAACAGACCATTATAAAAGGCAGATGCTATATCAACAGGTAGAACAGATTCTCGTTGATGATGCACCCTGGATCTTCTTATATCACTCAAAACATACCTTCGCATGCCAACCCTATATAAGAGGATACTCAAAAAGTCCACTCGCTTCGGAAAGGCTTGAGGATGTCTGGTTCTACTAGCCACTGCAGTTATGAGGTAGGAGGTGAAAGAATTAACAATTCAAAATCCGTAAACTAAATTAGCAGAATGCGAGTATATTAATTTTTTAAGGGGGTTTAATGAAAGCATTATTAACTGGTGGAATATTTTCCTGGATAGTTATACTGTGGAGTATAATATCCATTATATTTATCATCATTATGTATAAACGTTCCCCAAAACATATCCTGATAATCCTGGGAACATTTCTTGGAAGTATAATATTTTCACTTGGAGTAACTGGTCTATTTGCAGGCTTAAGCAGGACCCTCAGATTATCGGCAAGTATAGCATATCCGGAAATTGAAAATTTGGTAATTGAAGGAAACAGAATGGCAAGAATACCATTTTCTATTGGAACAGTTGTAATCATTATATACTTTGTGATCCTCTCTATAATCGCAACAATAAAAAAGGGGATTCTAAAAAAATGGTCACTGTGGATTGGATGGTTAATCTTTCTCTTTTTTACCTTTGTCCTCTCCTGGCTTAGACATTCACTCAATGTTAACCTTATAAAGGGCTTTGGGAAAATTACTACTTTAAGTGACACAATTCCTGAAACAATCTATCCTTTTATAAGGACAGGAAGATTGGCAGTCTTCACCTCTCTATTACTCTCCCTTATCTATCTCCTTGTTGCAATCCTCATTACAATCCGAAAAGGTAAGAATAAAAAGATTCAAACAGCCGAGGCTACAGTTAACACAGATGACAAACCAGAAACTATAGACTAAAAGATGAAAAAAGAAAGGGCTTAATAAGCTAAGCCCATAAAAATTGTCATCTATTAATCAGTTCTCATTTCGCTTTAATGGGGTTATTCCGTAAGTACAAATCTAACAGGAAAATAATACCAGACTGCAACCGGTTTACCATCTCTTTTTGCAGGAGAAAAAACAGAATGCTTAACTGCCTCAATCGCCACACTATCAAACAGAGGAGAAAGATGGTTTTCAACTTTCACCTCTTGTACCATACCGTCTCTTCCAATTAACAGTCGTAATGAAACAACTCCTTCAATACCTTTCTCCCTTTCACTTTCAGGATAAGCAGGTATTACTGTCGTAATTGTTATGGGTGGAACATCAAAGAATTCTAAAATCTCAGCTCTCTCGACCCCTCGAGAATGGGAAACAATAAAATAATCCAACTGTTCTCCCATGGCATCATAACCCTTTATGTCAACCTCGTCACGTTCACTGTCATAATAAAAACTAATAACACCGGGTTTAACCTGTTCAGGGACAACAAAAACCTCTTTATCTCCTGTTACAGGATTTATAATGCTATCCAGATTTTCTGACCAGATCATACTCAAACTTCCAGGAAGGAAACCCTGCGAATCCCTGTATTGAATCACCTTTTCAGCTAATTTTATTACGTTTAACCTTGCTTTTCTCGAAATATCTTGCCAGCGATGGGTTTCCCAGAATTCATCACACTCCAATCTCCATTCATGCTTTTTATTTCCGAGAGTTACCTTTCTTAATTTCATTACCCCTGGGACAAGGTCGCCTTCTTTCGTCCTCCTGTAATATGCAAGCTGTTTACCATCCTTTAGAACAAGAAAAACATAAAAGGTAGCTCTATCTCTACTCATCTCTTGCTCTTTGACTATGACCTTACCAATGAACCTGAGTGTAACGACGTTTGTAAAATCAAGAAGGTAGGGGTCTACATCGTCCAGGCACAAAGATGCTGCTTTCTTATATGAACCTTCATTGATCAAGTTAAAAAATTTAGTCAGTGTGTAAGCAGGATCCTCCCCAGTCTTATTACAGTTAAAAAAGAGTATTAAAAAAATAAGTAACGTTTGGAATAACCTGAGATGATAAGAGAAAATGCTAAATCTTTTTGTTCTTTGTAATCTCTTCAATTACCCTTCTAAAATTTTCAATAAATTGTTTTTTACTGAACTTTAATGATACTTCTCTCACATTTTGAATATTAAAATCTTCCGAGTTAAAATTGAGAACAGTATCCATCAATGCTTCAGGGGTTTGAGGGTAAAAGAAGAGTCCATTTGTGCCTTCTTCTACTGTCTCTGAAGCACCCCCTCCATTAAATGCAATAACAGGTGTCCCACATGCACTCGCTTCAAGTGGAACAATGCCAAAATCTTCAAACGTTGGGAAAATAAGAGCCTTTGCCCTCCTATAAAAACTCCTTACCTCTTCGTCTGACCTTTTTCCAAGAAACTGTATATTGCGGTTGGCGGTCCTCCCAAGCCTTCCTTTCATTGAACCTTCCCCAATAATAAGGAGTGGTATTTTCATTTCATTGAATGCATTAATTGCTATATCTATTCTTTTATAAGGACGTAGCCTCGAAACAATAAGAAAGAAGTCTTCTTTCTTGATTCGCTCATCGGGTGTAAAAAAATTGGTATCTACTGGTGGATAAATTATCATTGGTTTAATTCCATAAAATTTTTCTATTCTCTTTCCTACTGTTTTAGATATAGCAATAATTATGTCAGGTCTTCTACTTGTGTTTTCATCCCATAATCTAATAAAATGAAGTCCGAGGGCAAGTAATATTTTGGTTAAACCCTTTCTCGCTTTTACTAACGAGTGGTATGAGTCCCAGGCAAATCGCATCGTATTCAACATATAGTTAATATGGATAGTTGAGGGAAGTGTAATTACACCTTTTGACCACGCACTTGAAATGGAGATAACCAGGTCAAAATTATTCAAGTCAAAACCTTCGATTGCAAGCGGCATAAGAAAAAAATATTTTTCATAGTGTTTTCTCACAAATGGAAGTTTTTTTAAAAAGCTCTCCTTTATGTTCCATTCTTTGAAATGGTCAGGGATATGGGCGCGATCATAGATAAGTGTATAAACAGGTGCCTCTGGGAAGAGTTTATGAAAAATCTCAAGGACTCTTTCTGCTACTCCATATTGATTAAGATAATCATGAACAAGTGCTACCTTCATAAAAACTCTCCATCATCCATTTTCTTATTCATCTTATAGCAAACAAAAAAATTATAGTCAAGTGAAAAAGACCTCTATGCTATACCCTCGTTTCGACACTGATACGATACGTCAAATAGAACCTCATCTCCCATCACAAAGCAATGGTCGTAGTGGTAAGTATGTTTTTTATACCTTTTCATAACCCCACTTCTTCTCTATCATATTTCGTGCTTCACCACCACAGTTAAAAAGAAGATCAAGGATTGAAAGATTTGGAATGAATTTTCCCCAGAGCTGAGGATAAATAAATGAGCCGTACTGATAATAAAGAATCTCAATTTTCTCTTTTTTGAATACACTCTCATCAAGGTAATTCCTTGCACCTGCACCTGAAAGATACACATTTCCATCAAGCTCTTTTACTATCGAAACAAGCAGTTCTGTCTTCCCTCCTTTAACATTCAGTTGCGAAGCACTGTATATCTCCCTATTTATTTTAAGCTTCTTCATTACAAACTCGAGAAGAACGACATTAAAATCTACCAGCCGTTCCCATTCGTTTGAGTATATTTGCTTTAGCTCTTTTCTGTAATAATGGAAGAATGGAGCATTTGCATAATTCATGAGTAGTGTTCCAAAATGTTTTTTTTGCCATCTAACTGTTTTATTAATAATCACCTCATTAATCTCTTGATAAAACCTTCCCTTTTTATAAACAGGGACGGTAAGCCATATAGTGTTTCCCTGGGAACCTTTTATCCTGTTTCTATGAGTGAACGACCTTCTTGAAAATTGTACATTATCAAGAAGAACAAAAACATCTGACCTGATTACCTTATAAAAAAACCCCGGCCAGGGGATATAGTTAGGCTGATGAGCAGCGATAACTTTACGCATAACAAGTTATGAGGAAAGTTTAAAATTTCTTAGAGACTTTTTGCAAGGAAGACCACGCCTGCAGCAATTAAAATAATACCAAACATTCTATATAGACTGATGGCTTCGCCAAAGAATTTCCAGGAAATAAGGAGTATAAGAACATAACTAACACTTAGCATAGGATAGGCAAAACTCAGCTCTATCCTTGATAGAGCTCCTATCCAGAAAAATGCTCCAATGCCATAGAGAATGAATCCAAGAAGAATAAATGGCTGCTTGAAAACCGCAACGAAGAATGGTCCAAGTTGATTAAAATCCAAACTAAGTTTTCCTGCAGCACTTGTTCCATACTTAATAGAGCTCTGACCAGCTACATTAATAAGGATACAAATGATAATATATATGATTCCCTTCATTGTACCTCCATATTTAGTAATTAAGTAAATGAGTAACTAAGTAATTTAATAATTTATTCAATGTTAAACACTTCCTTGTCTTTTTGACGTTTATTAGAAGCTACGTAAGCGTTCAAGACCTTTATCAATAGATATGCAAATAATTTCCCTACCATTATGGGTTCCAAGGAAACATCTTCAGCATCCTTATAGTATAGTGATAGCATAGTGTTTCGTGATCCGTCATGATAATTTTATCTCCTGTATAATGCAATGATTTCACGGACAGTATTGATAACGTCCTGAACATCATTATCTGTTAACTTCGCTGATAACGGAATGGAAACCGTTCTATCGGATATCCAGTCCGCATTGGGAAAATCACCCTGCTTATAACCATACTTCTGCTGATAATAAGGCTGAAGATGTAAAGCAATATAATGAACTCCTACACCAATGTTTCTCTTCGCCATCTCATAAAGGAATTCATCACGAGTGATATTCAGTTTGTCAATATCTAAAAGAAGAGTATAAAGATGATAAGAATGTTTTACCCCATTCGGAATTGGTGCTGGAATAAAAACTGGTAAATCCTTGAAGGCTTCATTATATCTTTCCCATATCTCCTTTCTCCTTTCCCAGTATTTTTCCACCCTTGGAAGTTGATGAATTCCGATTGCTGCCTGGATATCCATCATTGTAAGTTTAAATCCTCTGTCGATAACCTGGTAGTGTTTATATTTTTTATCGAAGGAACTATGCAACTTATCCTTACGTATTCCATGGAAACTTAATCTCTTAATCTTATTGGCATACTCCTCAACATTCGTGATCGCCATCCCTCCTTCACCCGTAATGATGTTCTTTGTAACATAGAAACTGAAACATCCTATGTCTCCAAACGTGCCAGTCTTCTTGCCATTATACTCAGCTTCGATAGCATGAGCAGCATCCTCAACTATTTTTAAGTTATGTTTGTTTGCTATGTCCACAATCCTATCCATATTACAGGGACGACCTGCAAAATAAACTGGGATAATTGCTTTTGTCTTAGGTGTAATTTGCCTTTCAATATCCTCCGGGTCCATATTCATTGTATCTTTCTCACAATCCACAAGAATAGGCTTTCCACCTGCGTGAATTACAGCATTGGCAGTAGAAGCAAATGTCATTGATGGCAATATTACTTCATTCCCGGGCTTTATACCTATGGCAAGCATTGAAAGATGCAGAGCGGCAGTGCAGGAGTTTAATGCCATTGCGTATTTTACACCTTTATACTCCTTAAACATCTCTTCAAATTTGTGCACCTTGGGTCCTGTCCCAAGCCATCCCGATTTCAACGAGGTAACAACCTCGTCAATCTCTGCCTGCTCTATCAAAGGCGCCCCGAAGGGGAGAAAGGTTTCTCTCATGAGAAAATGAGTTTATAAAGTTATTTAGTTATTGTGTTATTAAGTAAACAAATTATTTTTAAATCAATGCCTTGCTGAGTAAATATGTCATTTCTTTATTTTGTCTTTTCGATGTTTAAGTGATAAGATATAACCATTTAATACTTTAATTAAAGTATACGCATCACCCTTTATTTCATCTCGTACTCTTCGTCGATATATCCTTCATCAAAGCATTCATTGAAATCATCGATCAGCTCACAAATCGAACCCCTGGAATGCCTGCAAAATTGAATGTTTTCCTGGTAATGGTACCTACCATATCCCTCAGCAATATTAGCACCTACTCCATTAATCTCAAAATTATGTCTTTTAGCTGTGAGATGTGGGGTTTTTGTTCAACCTTCACTTCATCAGGGAGAATAACAAAGGCGTCATCCTGTGTATGCATACCAGTAAGAAATGAGTTTCCAAAGACTTCTTTTGCTTTAAAACTTCCTTTAAGGTCAAAACCATAATTGGATAAAGCAACAAGATCCGGTCCACTTTTTGTATAGGGACCGGAATAAATCTCCTCTCTTTTGAATATCCTTTTAATTATCTTCTTACCATTGCACTCAATTGATTGAAGTCTTTCTATTAATTCATCAATGAGTTCGTTATATTCACCGCCTGGAGAGACTACACCAAAAGGGTATTTTCCTTTTAGATTTATATAGATTCTACCCGGATCCATTACAAAAGCCCTGCTCCCCTTTTCTATATCTTCAACTGATTCAGGTTTATCATTTTTAAATCGTATATAACCCTCTTCCAATAGCCATCTATTAAGATATACCTCTTTTTCAATTTTTGTAAAACCGTGGTCGGAAAGAATAATAAGTTTCATCGAATTATCAATTTTTACTTTGATTTCCTTTATTATCTCATTGTCTATATGATTGTAGTAATCAAGAAACGACTGATGTAACTTATGAGATGAATCAAAAAATGCATCAATAAGAAAATGTTGTATTCTATCCGTTCCTGTTATTACTCCAATAAAGAGGTCCCATTGCTCCTTATCCCAGAAATGTGCTATTGCCTTTTTTCTTATTTGCAGGATATCAAAAAGGTCTTTTATAAGGAAATCCTTATCTTCTCTTCCTTTAAGCGTATCTACATCTATTCTGTAACCAATCGATTTAAGAAAGGGAATTATTCTTTCAGGATAACTCGCTTTTTCAATATGAAGAGCTACAAACCCTGCAATCAAAATACCACATATAGGTTTTGCTGGATAAGTGCTTGGTAGATTTATAACAACCGTCCTTTTCCCTGTTTTTTCAAGTTCACTCCAGACAGGGGGATATTTCAAATCAGAAGAATTAGGGAAACGAAGTTTGTATGAGAAAGGCGTAAGGTCTGTAAATCCAAATATACCGTGCTCTCCAGAATTTTTACCTGTCATGAAAGTACTCCAGGCAACAGATGAAATTTCAGGGATAGTTGTGTCCATTTGATAAAAATTACCATCTTTGATTAAAGTATTGAGATTGGGCATTACATTCTCTTCTGCAAGTTTTTTTATAAGTGTATATGGAGAACCATCAAGCCCTATTACAACAATCCTCTTTCTTTTACCCAACCTAAACATCTAATCTTCTCCTGTGGATAGTTCAAAAATTACAGTTCCTCCACCTGTGTATTCGCAGGGATCAAGGCATTGAAGATATGCTTTATTTCCTGTCTTTGCAAGCCCTAACGTTTTTGGGTCAACTCCTTTTGAAAGAGATATATAGTAAGGCATAAAAGAAGCGAATGAATGTAGACACAATGCATCCGTTTCTTTGAGGTTAAGTCTGTACCCTTCCTCTATCACTATTCTATCTCCCTCTTTATATACTGGACATTTGCCTTTTATTTTTATTACTTTAATGATGAGCCTCATTGAATTTGTTTTGTTTCTTTCCTTATGCTCCTGTACCTCGCGGTCTTGTATCATTTTTTCTTTATCTTTATCCAAGTATTAGAGATAGCCGAGCATTTCAAGCCTTTTTTTGATCTCTTTCTCTTCCTTTTCAGTAACAAGTTCCTTTTCTTCATAAGCAGGAGGAATATACCCATTTGTTTCAAGCCACGTGAGCACTTTAGCTACGGATTCTTCAACCGACTCTTTATCCGTCTCAACCATAATTTCTGGATGCTCTGGCTCTTCGTAAGGGTCTGAAACCCCTGTGAAATTCTCAATCTCTCCATTTAAAGCCTTTTTGTACAACCCTTTAATATCTCTTTCAATAAGAACCTCAAGTGGGCACTTTACATAAACCTCTATAAAATTATCGATTACCTTCCTTGCCTCACCCCGCCTTTCCCTGTAAGGCGAAATAAAGGAGACAAGAGTTACAACACCATTTCTTGAAAGAAGTTTTGCTACAAAAGTAACCCTTTCTATGTTCTTATCCCTGTCTTCTTTTGAAAACCCAAGATCCTTCGTGAGACTTTTCCTCACTATATCTCCGTCGAGTCGCTCGACATTCATGTTTCTATGAAGAAGAATCTTTGCTACTTCCTCCGCAATTGCGGATTTCCCTGAACCGGAAAGCCCTGTAAACCATAATGTAAAACCTTTATGTTCCATAAATACTCCTATTCTACAAATGGATTATCAAACGACGTTAGTATTTCTGCGATTTCCTCCCTCATTATTTCACCAGGAGGACACTCTTTCTTTGAAATCATCTCTCGGATAACTGTCCCACTCGGCTTGACTCTGTCGGAGTCCGAATGTCCACAGGTTTTTACTGTGGCAATTGAAGCACATTTCTTACAGTAAAAAGAATGTTCAAATTTTAAAGGTTCAATCCCGAGGTCGGGGAATCTATCAAACATTCTCTGGGCATCAAATGTGCCATAGAATTTACCTACACCTGCATGATCTCTTCCAACAACAAAATGGGTACAACCAAAATTCTTCCTCATAATAGCATGATGTATTGCTTCTCTTGGTCCTGCATAGTGCATCCTTGTAGGAAGGATACTCATAACCACTCTATCCTTTGGATAAAAATCATTCATCATCTTTTTATAAGTCTCAAGAATAACTTCATCCTTGAAATCGCCACTCTTCTTTCTACCCATTAGGGGATTTATAAAGAGTCCATCCACCACTTCAAGTGCGCATCTCTGGATGTATTCGTGAGCCCTATGTATAGGATTTCTTGTTTGAAATGCCACGACTGTATTCCACCCCTTCTCACGAAATAGTACCCTTGTTTCTCTCGTGTCAAGGTTAAATTCTGGAAAAGGTTCCCTTGAATCATCAATAAGGTCAATCTTTCCTCCAATGAAATAATCCTTTTTATTAAGCATCTCATAAACACCAGGATGACTTTTGTCCACTGTGCCAAAGACATTCTTTGAAATTTTTTCTTTATCAAACGAAAACTTATCCTCAACAAAAAGAAGAGCACTATAGTTACCCATCTCATCTACCAATAGAACATGTTCGCCGATTTCAATGGTATCTGCTTTCTCTTTTTCAACATCCAGAATAATTGGAATTGTCCAGACCGCCCCTGAAGGAAGATGCATTTCGTCTACTACTGTCTCCAGTTCAAGTTTACTCATAAACCCTTCAAGCGGACTGAATATACCCCTCGCTATATTCCTTACATCTTTTAATATCTCGTTATCCACTGAAATTTTACTATATTCACTTGCCTTCTCTGTTACCTCCCTTCTCTTTTCTCCAAGAAGTATCCTTTTTACAAGTTTATTTCCGTGTGGTCTCGAAAGCATAGTAATTCCCTCCTCCCTTAATATAACTCCAAAGTAAAAAGTTAAAAGTAAAATTTAACAGATAATTGTGTAAATCGTACATCCATAGTTCAATTCTCTGTAAATTTAAATAGCCCTCGGCATCTTCAGACCGCTCCAGATTAGCTATCCTACCATTAAATAGATATTTATGTCCACCCCCCAACCAGACCACTAAATTCTATCGACATATTCAGGAGGAATTGAAATTTCAACAGCCCTCCCGAGGATATCTACATTCACAACGAACTTATACTTTCTATTATCAACCTTCAACATCTCTCCTATAGTACCTTTCAACGGACCTTTTATTATCATTACCCTCTCCCCTCTTTTTATCTGCGTAATAACACTGATTTCATCGTTCATTTTCTCAACCAATTTTTGAAGCGATTCAATAATTTCAGAAGGGATTGGACAGGGGCTATTCCCTCTTTTTACAATATTGGAAACCCCTGTTGTATTGAGCACATTAAAATACTCCTCGCTATTGGGAGAGATGTTTATGAAAAGGTAACTTCTAAAAAGGGGAACCTCTGTGAATCTGTAGAAACCGGCAATTCTGGTCTTTCCTCTTCTTAAGGGGAGAAAAGTAGTTATTTTCTTTTTTGAGAGAACAACGTTAACTTTTCTTTCAAAGTGCGATTTTGTATATACAGCATACCATCCTCTGTTCTTCTTATCTGCAACATTCATAGGATACTATTTATCATAAATAGTGTTACTTGTCAACAGATAAAAGCCAAGCTTGAGGTTAAGGTCTAACCGTTAACTGCAAACAGTTAACCAGAACCGCGGACATGTAGACATGACAAAGAAAAAGGAACATAAACACAAGGAATTGAGAATTGTAACTTGAGGTTATTTTATTACTGTTATCCTGTTGAATCCTGTCAGTGGATATAACCCTCTTCCCCACTCCAGTCTGTCTGGATCCAAAAATCAGCAAGAATAAAAGAGGGAAGAAGAATAAGAACCAAAAAAATCCAGTTTTTTAAATCCCTGAATTTCGTCACTTTCAAAACATCCAATTTTTCTACTTTGGATAGTAATACAACGATTTTTACCTTTGCATATGAGGTTTGATGAGGGCTCTTATGAAAATATCGTAAATTACAGTCTTTTTATTGAAGGAGTTCTGAACCGCATTTTTCACAATACCAGCTATCTTTGCTGTTCACAAAACCACATTTTAGACATTTCAATCCTTCAACCTCTGCTTCTTCCTCCTCTGCCTTCTCACTATCTTCCTCTCCTTCCTCAGTGGCTAATTCACCTTTATCTTCAGTAAAACCCTCGAGTTTACTCGTTTCCTCTTTTACCGCCTCACCTTCTGGGATGATTTCTGAAGCAATTGATTCCTCTTCTACGGTCTCAGCTGATTCTTTAGATGTTTCTGACTCCTTTAACAAATCATCAATAGACTCTTCAATACTTTCGGCAATTTTTGTCTCCTCGGCCTGCTCTTCATCTACCGATGCAAATGCTTCCACAAATTCTTTCTCCTGAACATTAACTCTTTCTTCTTCCTCCTTTTCCTCCGCTTTTTCCCTTTCCACCTCTGCTGCCTCTGGTAGCTTCTCTTCTGTTACCTCTTCATCTATCTCTTTCGCTTTCACCTCCTCTGCTACCTCCAATTTCTCGTTTTTTTTCTCTTTTATCAAACCCTCCATCGAAACAATTTCATCCTTTATATTATCCAAAGATTTATCAATCTCACCCAGCTTTTTCTCTTCCTCTTCTAATATATCGTCATATTCCGCTTCCTCAAATTCACCAAGTTCAAATCTAAGCTTCAGTTCTGCAACCCTATCAGCATAGGATTCTCTTTTTTCCTTCAGAACTTCCTCCTCTTCCTGTAATTTAGAAACTCTCTCTTCTGCAAAAGATGCTTGCTCCTTTATTGCTCTATTGATATCTTCAAGCCTTTTCTCATAATCTGTCTTCACTTTTAAATAGATTTTTTCTTTTGCCGTCTCCTTCTTTTTCTCCAATTTTTTGAGTTTATCCCCCAAATCCTGTCTCTTTTTTACTAATTCTTCAAAACCTTCTCCATTATTTTCTGGCATTATTCCCTCCGGTTAAATAAGATTGTATACAAGGTCTGTAAGGACCAAGTTGACATCCCCTCCTGTCTTCATCCTAACCTCTACATCGTAAAGGAGGTTTAGTCTATCCTTTAATTCATTTTGAGAAAAATTACTGAGATAGTTTATTTCTCTACTTATAATAAAACCCATCACACCCATTTTTTTCGCTATATCTGTGTTTAATAGGCCTTTTCTCTTATAATACAACATACCTTTGAGTCTCAGGAAAAAACTTCTCAATACAGCAAAAATCATCTCTGGAATTTCTCCCCATTCTAACAGATAGTTAAGAATTGATAGTGCACTTTTTAATTCTCTTCTACCTATTGCATCCTTAAGGTCAAATACAGTATTCACCTTATTAGAAGTTAAAACGTTAAGGATATCCTCTCGTTTTAGTGTTTTTTTCTCTCCAACATAGGTAATCATTTTTTCAATCTCACTTGAAAGAGAAATCTGGTCATCCCCAGAAAATTCCATAACAGCTAAGACCCCATCTTTCTCTATGGAACAACCTCTTTCTTCAACGTAATCAATAATCCATTTTTCAAGAGAATACTTTTTTAACTTTCTGAAATTTTCACTCCTCGATAGTGATTTTATCTTATCGAAGAAAGCCTCTTTTGTTTTTTTAGATGGACTTGCTATCATTACGAGAATACTTGTTTCAATGGGAGACTCCAGAAGAGACAGCAATTTTTTCTTATCAGTTCCCATAAGCTTATCTATACTATCAAGAACAATTAATCTCTTGCGCGATGCCATAGGGGGAGTCAGAAATGCTCTTTTTAAGTCATCGATATCAAATCCTTTCTCAGCCACATCGAACTTATCAAGGTCAAAGGAGTCAAAACCAGGATTGAGAACTTCTTTTTTGAGTTCTTGAAGGACCTCCTTAATTTTATACTCGTTTTCTCCTGATAGGAAATAGAAATTAAATAATCTTCTCTCTCTAATTTCTTGAACAATTGTTTCTCTTTCCGTTCTCATCCTTTATCTCTTTTTTATTCAAACTTTTAGTAAATCTTATATATAAATTTAACATATTTTTTTATTAAAAGTCAAGGAAAAAATTTCAACTTAGGACACAGAGATTACAAAGAAAAACTCAGAGGTCTTGAAACCTATTTTTTTCCGAGCCCATTGTCATGCATATTTCTAACAAGGATAGGGAAGAAGTTATTGTGAAGGGTGGATGCGGAGAATGGATCTGTGGCTAATTTTTTCCTTGACTTTTCTCTATCTATAAAGTATTTTATTTAATATGGTAGACTTAAGGTTTGTAAGGGAAAATATTGAAAGGGTAAAAGAGGCAGTCAAAAATAAAAATGAAAATGTAGATATAGATAGACTCTTATCGTTGGATAGTAAACACAGAAATTTACAGAAAGAATTAGATTCCTTGAGACATATAAGAAACAAGGTCTCCAAAGAGATTTCTCTATCTAAAAGAAACGGGGAAAATGAACCAGAGAAAATAGAGAAAATGAGAAAAGTTTCTCAAGATATTAAAAAATTAGAAAGAGAGGAAAGAAAAATTAATGGAGCAATCGATGAACTTCTTATCTGGATTCCAAACATACCACATAGCTCAGTGCCCATAGGTAAGGATTCTTCATCAAACACAATAGTTAGAGAAACTCCAGAAGAGAAACTGTCATTTATAGCTCTATCTCACTGGCAACTTACTGAAACGAATAAGCTGCTCGATTACGGAAGAGGAGCAAAGGTTTCTGGAGCCAACTTTCCCTGTTATACAGGAATCGGTGCACGGTTAGAGAGGGCATTAATAAATTTTATGCTCGATACACATGTTTCAAGAGGATACAAAGAGGTATTTACCCCATTCCTTGTGAACAGAAATGCTATGTTTGCAACAGGGCAATTGCCCAAATTAGAAGATGATATGTACCTCGTAGAAAAGGATGATATGTTTCTTAATCCAACTGCTGAGGTGCCGATCACCAACCTGCATAGGGATGAAATTATAAAGGAAGAGGATCTTCCATTAAAGTATGTTGGATATACTGCCTGTTTCAGAAGGGAAGCAGGTTCTTATGGAAGGGAGACAAAGGGTCTTCAAAGAGTCCACCAATTTAACAAGGTTGAACTTGTGAAGATTGTTGACCCTTCAACATCTTATGAAGAGCTGGAAACCCTGACCAAGGATGCAGAAATCATTCTTTCTCTTCTTGAGTTACCTTACAGGGTTACGTTACTTTCAACAGGCGACCTCTCTTTTGCCTCTGCAAAAACATACGACCTTGAGGTGTGGGCACCGGGATCGGAGAAATTCTTTGAGGTTTCATCAGCAAGCAATTTCGAAGATTTTCAGGCACGGAGAGCAAACATCAAAATGAGGAAAGCAGGGAAATTAGTCTATGCACATACTCTTAATGCTTCTGGTATTGCAACCCCACGAACCTTCATAGCTATAATTGAAAACTATCAACAAGAAGATGGGACCATAAGAATTCCCTCTGCTCTCATTCCTTACATGGGAGGATTGGAAAAGATAGAAGTTAACGCCTAACACTTTGTTTTATTAGTCTGATTGGTTTTATTGGTTAAAATAAAGGAGATAAACGAAATAAACGATACAAACGAACTAAACGAACAAAACGTTCGAACGAACTTACTAACTAACATAGATAATAAATGAAAGGTGTTTTTTCACTTAAGAAGGAAATATGTAAGGTTGCTGAGATAATCTATGCAAAAGGACTTGTAGTAGCAACAGATGGAAATGTAAGTGCAAGGACACAGGATAACTGCATATTAATTACACCAATTACCCCCTATGCAATTCCTTCGACAGAAGAAGTTCCAAGGAGTATAAGTAGACTTATTGAAAAACTCATAGAACTCCACCGTCATTGACTCCAATGAGTAGTATGGAGCAGTAAATAGAGGGGATAAGGATAACCCCCCACACCAAGATTTTTGCTGTGGGAGTAAAGGAAAGAAATGACAAAACCCAAAATCCGATTCCCAACCCAAAATTATCTGTGGAATCAGTGCTTAAAATAGAGAATGAAGAGAGGGCTTATCATTGATTTCATGTGTGGTAAATTGGCAAAATGGTTACGATTTATGGGAATTGACACCCTTTATGTAAAAGAAAGCGATCCTTCAATAATTGAAAATCTTGCACTGAAGACAGGAAGGATTATTGTTACAAGATCACATAAATTTAAGGATAGAAAAAAAATTGCAGCGGTGGTATTAGAAGAAGAGAATTTAGAAAACCAGATTATAGAATTGAGCAAAATAATAGATATAAAAGATAATATAAAACTCTTGGGAAGATGTTCACTCTGCAATTCCCTCTTGATTCAAGTAGAAAAAGAGAGTGTTAAAGGGAAAGTACCGCAATATGTTTTCGAAATACAGGAAAAATTCTTTGAGTGCTCAAAATGCAAAAAAATTTACTGGCAGGGAACACATTACGAGAACATAAAAAAAAGAATAGATGGTATATTTACAACATTGTTACTTATTTCGTTACTGTTCTACGGCTGCTCAAAAAAAGCCTTATATAAAACGAATGAGCGAAGCGTTCCCGTTGTAAGGGTTCTGATTGCAGAAGAGTTGACATCGATAACCTTCCACTCCTCAAAGCCTATTATTGTTACGGGCGTGAAAGACCATTTTATAATACAACCATTTGATACCTTCAGTATTACAAAAAATGATAATTTTTGCTTTCCGTTATTGCTTGATAATAGTGTTAATTCTCCCATCTTTGTAAACGGTATTGGATATATCGGGAAGATAAAGGTTTACCTTGACTCAGACCTTAAACTTATTAATTTTGTAGATATGGAAACCTATATAAAAGGTGTTGTGCCTCATGAAATTGGAACAAGGACCTTAGCTGAACTTGAGGCAGTCAAGGCACAGGCAGTCGCGGCAAGGACATATGCTCTCAAGCATCTTAACTTATATACGAGACCACTTTATGATCTTGTATCAACTGTCTATGACCAGATATATAAGGGAATTCAACACAGATACGCTTTTTCAGACAGCGCAGTCAAAGAAACATACGGAAAAATAATAACATATAGAGGCATGCCCGTAGAAGCAAAGTATTCATCAACCTGCGGGGGCAGGACATCCGATGCGCGTGATAACTGGGGTCAAGAAACCATATCTTATCTAAGAAGTATCAGAGATGGACCAAACGTATCATTAAGTAAAGACAACGCATTCTGCAGTATTTCACCGCTCTTTACATGGAAAAGAAAATATCTAAAAGAGGAATTTTACAAAATGTTAAAAAGAAATCTGTCCGGTGAGCATTGTGATTCGGTTAATAAAGAGATTGGTAATATCACAATGTTACGCATAGAGAGAAATCCTCGCTCTAAAAGGGTGACAAAATTAACAGTAGAAACTGAAACAGGGGAATTTATCTTTTACGGACTTGATATTCGTAAAGCATTAAAAGATGGTGATAAAATCCTCTGGAGCAACTATTTTTTCATAGAGACAAATAAGGATACTACCATTATACAAGGCAAAGGTGCAGGACATGGCTGTGGTATGTGCCAATGGGGTGCAATAGGAATGGCAAGAAAGGGTTTCCATTACGATGAAATATTAAAACATTATTACAGAGGTACGAGTGTCAAAAAAATATACTGAAACCTTTTATATGCGTAAGAATATAAAACAGTTTTTACTTTTAACCTTTTACTTTTTACTTTTCTCTATATTGTTTACCCTCCAGTGCGGTCCCAAGAGAGTCACCATCGAAAAAGAAAAAGATGTTCTTATTATAGGGAAAATTAATTTAATTGGAACAAAATCCATTAAAGAGCATCAATTAAAGGGAGCAATGAGAATAATTAAAGAGGGGGAACCTTACAATGAGTACAAAATAAAGGTCGGTCTCGAAAACATGATTTCTTTCTATAAAAATAAAGGATTCTTTCACGCTAAGGTAATTTCACAGAAAGGAAAATTTTATCAGGAGAAAAATATTATAGATCTTTTTTTCACAATCGACGAAGGTGAAAGGGCTATTATCCAATCTATTACATTCAAAGGAAATAAAACAATAGATGATGAAAAACTCTTGAATACAATTATCTGCCATAGGAGTGATCCCTACGATTACTTAAAAACCTTTACATCCAAGTATAATATAACCTTCCTATATGCAAAAAAGGGATATATTTATGCTGATGTAACAGCATCCCCGGAGGATAGTTTCCTTTTGAATAACAAACTAACATTCTATATCGATGAAGGAAAGAGAGTCTTTGTGAAAGATGTTAAGATTGAGGGAAACAAAACTGTGCGAAGAAGGATAATAGAAAGGGAAATCTTATTAAAACCCGGGAATGTTTATTCACCGCAAAAGGTCTATACTTCTCAGCAAAAGATATATGCAACAGGTCTTTTTGATGATGTTAAATCCGAAATTGAGGGTATTCAAGAAAAGAGAGAAAATGTTGTGGTTATCTTTAAGGTATTAGAAGGAAAGACAAAATGGAT
>SOIS01000119.1 GCA_004375965.1 Candidatus Cloacimonadota bacterium
TTATTCTTTGCTGAACTTATCATTTCTTCAGAAATATCAAGCCCTATAAACAATGTATCCCTATATTTCCTTGCCAATTTTTCGATAATATGAGCTGTTCCGCAACCTATATCAATAATTTTTGATTTTGGTTTTAGAACTGAAAGTATCTTCCCAATATAAATATTAGCTTCATTTTCCGCTTCTTTAATCAATTTATCCCTCAAAAATGTTTGTCTTTCAGTATCACCTTTTGGAATAGCCATTTTTTTCTCTTTTATATTATTTATAATTTATCTTCTAAATTTTCTCGCCATACAAAACAAGGTGTCGTGACATTCCTTTAACAGATGGCTCTTTACTCAATCTTAACACAATTTCAGTCACTTGACTGAAGAATTTTTCATCCCAGTTACGGGACTCTTGGATTTCCTCTGGGATAGGAAGAACATCCAGCCAACCGCAAACAGCATATATATCAATGACTCTGACTCCCTCTGCCTTAAACAACTCTCTTGCTTCTTCTGCACTTACAGCCCTGTGTTTCTCTTCATCATGGGAGATATAACTTGGCTCTCTTCTAAGTAAATCAAGAGCAGACTCAGGATCTTCGCGAAACCTATTTATGGCAGCTCCAAATCTATTCATTAGAAATATTGATATTTTTCCTTCCCTCTTTAATACCCTTATAAGCTCTTTTGCAGCCTCTATCATCCCATCCCAGCAGATGACAAAATCGAAACTCTCATCTGCAAATTGAAGCTTGCAAACATCACACTCCAATATCTCTACCTTATCTAAAATCCCAGCTCCTAACAATTTTTCTTTTGCCACATTTAGCATCCCGGGAGAGATATCACATAGAGTAACTGAGTATCCCATCTTCGCTAAAGGGAGTGTTATCCGACCGGTCCCTCCAGCAGCATCTAAAATCTTTGCATATCTGTTTTTCGGAAGATATCCTTTTAATAGTTCCCAGTCCACATAGTTTTCAACTGCACCTTCAAACTTCTCATACCACTCATCGTAGCTATTAGCATGTTCTTCCCACTTCTTTTTAACTCCCTTAATATATTCAGATCTATCTTCTACCATTATGACTCCTCACCCTATTTTATCTCTAACAAATCCTCAAAATCTACACTTATATATGGTATATCGTTTTCAATTCTATATTTCCGATTTGCCATAAATTTTCTGCACCATGGATCATCATTATTCGCATCATAATTTTTGTATATTTGAGAATAAACACCAATCTCTAAGAGTTTTAGAAAATACGGAATCTGTTTTATCCAGTAGGTATTTACAGGGTTTTCAGTTATATATCCTCTCAGATAATTCTTCATAAACTCAACGGAAAACTCATACTTATCCGATCCATCGAATAATACAACCAAGTCAAAAAGTGCCATAGCAATGTCCATAACATACCAACCATACGAACAGTCATCAAAATCAAATATCGTAATCCTATTGTTATTTACATCCACATAGAGATTTGCGAAATGAAGATCAGCGTGAATAAGACCATAACACTTTTTATCCTTAGGTAATGCTATTACATATTTCAGGATTTTTTCATCTTTCTCCTTAATTTTTGCCTGTGAAGAATCCAAGTGTTGTGCATTGTAACAATTACCAATCATATTCCACTCAGGTCTTTTGATTGAATGATCTAACGGTATATATACCTTTGACACAGCATGCATTTTGCCAACCGTTTTTCCAATATTTTGACATAATTCGTCGTTCCATTCATCTTTCGATAACTTCTCTGCAAGTATTCCCTTAGCCTTTTCAAATACAGTAATAGAATAGCTTTTTTCCTTCTTTTCTGTAAATTCCACTAATCGATTATTCACTGAGAACACAGGTTTTGAGACAGAAGCACCATGTGTTGATAGAAAATCAATCCATTCGACCATTCCTTTGGTCACATTGATATTAATTTCAATTGGAGCTATTCTTAGTACATAAGTCTTGTTATTCTTAGAAAACTCATAAACCAGATTCCAGTGTCCCCCTGATAAGGGTTTCAGTTGCGACTTTGTAATCCCATAACATTGAGCTGCATAATCTATAACTCTCTCATTCACTTACATTCCTCCAAAATAGTGTTATTATTGTATGGCATCTTATTCATTGTCTTGAGCGTATCTGAAACTACCAAAGATGGTTTCACGAGGGTAAAAACCCGCAAAAAAATTCATTGAAACAAACGTCACAGCACCAGATCATCTTCAGTCCTTTTTCCTCCAAGTTAGTTAGGATTTCTGCAAGGATTTCATCTATTGATAGTTAATTGGACTTTTTTTGAGATACAACAGAAAAGTGTCTCAAAAATATATTAATCACTGGTTTCTCTCTATAAATAATTTCAAAGTCATTTCCTATTAAGTGACCAGTAATATCATCCACTGCAAAAACACCCCAGTTTTTAAAAATTCTGGCTGTAAACCTTACAAGTGTAATATCATCTAATATATAAAACCCCTTCGGTCTTAAAACACGACCTATTTCATTTAATGCTTTATCCCAATTACATATGTGGTGCAAAACATCGAAAGACAGAATCATATCAAACTCTCTATCTTCAAATGGAAGCTGTGTAACATCCGCTTCAAAGAATCTTAAATACTCATTCTCTGTGTTATCTTTTTTTGCTCTTTCAATCTGTTCAGGATCTAAATCGATCCCTGTCACATTCCATCCATATCTCTTTGCTAAATATGATGAGACTACTCCGATACCACATCCAACTTCCAATACCTTTTTCACATTGCTTAAATCAATCTGACGAAATAACCGTTCCGCAATCTTTATACTCTTCTCGGCTTCCTTTCTTCTATTTACAAATATTTTTTCTAATTTACCTATCTTCATTTTCTCTATACCTTTTCATAACATAGTTTCTGATTTTATCTTTCGGTGTCTCTCTGTATAAACTCCATTGAGCGCAAAACCCAATACCGAAGGATTCTTACACATTCTCACAGCATATTGTCTACCGTTATAATTTCCTACAGACCAATTCACCTTTTCCTATCGGAACTATTAGAGAATCAACTCTTGGATCTTCCATAACATGATTTATGAATGGCTCAAGAACTTCTCTATGACTTATTACATTATCTGCCACCAGAATACCACCCTCTACCATTTTGGGTACAACGATCTGATAACAGTCCAAATAAATCTCTTTTTCAGCATCCAAAAAACAAAAGGAGATATTATTATACTTTTGTAGTAAATCCAACGCGTTCCCCTCAACAAGTTCAACGATTTTACCTATTTTAGCTCTGCTAATTGTTTCCCTTGCCATTTCTATCTTATCATCTTGAAGCTCAAATGTTACAAGCTTCCGTTCTGTTTGCATACATGCTAAAGAAAGCCAGAGAGCTGAATAACCTGCGCTTGCGCCAATTTCAATATAGAGACCTGGAGGAGCACTTGCAGCCAATAATGAAATAAATTTTCCAGTTTCTGGTGGTATCTGCCGAAGCCTTCTTAGTCCCGGTGTTTCATCTCTTCTATCTTTAGAGTCAATTTCTTCTAAATACTTCATCCTTTCTTTTACATCTACAGGTATATTATGAAACAATTCTTATACACCCCCGTTAATCTATCGGCGTTTCGCCTAACTTGCTTATATACCACAGTGAATTGTGAATACACTTTTGATTTTTTTATTTTCATTTCTGGTGCTCATCTCTGGTAAAATAGTATAATTAGTATTTATTCAAAATCAAGAGAAAAACTTCTGGCAATGAGGATCCTGCTCACTTTTTGTTAATCAATAATGTTACAGAGCTTGTCTCGTGAAATATAAACTATTTCATCGAGTCAAGTCGAAGATATCGAAGCATTGAGATGCAAAATCCCCATTATCCAATGTCATGGAGTCAAGCACCGTTTCCATCATCCACACAAAATAGTATAATAAAGATGCCTGGAAAGTCAAGAAAAA
>SOIS01000051.1 GCA_004375965.1 Candidatus Cloacimonadota bacterium
CCTGTTTCCCCCTTTGAAAAAGGGGGACTGAGGGGGATTTGATAGAGGGGACTCGGAGGACTTGCAATGACAGGGAGAGGAAATAAACAGGAGATTGCTTCGGAAGTGAAAATGAAAAAAAACTCGCAATGACGATGACTGAGTGAGCAATGGTGTGGTTAGAAAAATGAATAATGAGAGTAAGAAAAGATGGTTGTTTCTTAGCTGGTCTTACTCGAGGCGGAGTGAAGATATTGCGAAGATAGGAGATTTTGATTATTTCTATTTTCCCCTTAGTCAGAAAATACGGCTTTTTCAGTTCCCACTTCTTTTTGTAAAAACAATCTTTCATCTTTTTAAAAAAAGACCTGAAGTTATTTTTATCCAGCATCCTCCTATACATGCAATCCTTCCGGTTTTACTCTACTCCATGCTTACTGGAGCACACTATATCATTGATTCACATATAACTCCAGGTACAACACTTATTGAGAAACCGCATCATAACATATATCTTTTCCTCCACAGGTTTTATTCCTACCTTGCGACTGTTACACTTTTTCATAGTAAAGCCATCCTTGAACGAGGGAAAAAATGGAGATGCAATTACATGGTTCTTGAAAATCCTGTTCGAATATTAGATATAGAATCACATTTTCCTATTCAAAGAAGACCGGCTATTGGAATGGTCTCAAGCCTTTCTCCTGATGAACATATAATGGAAGTTATTGAAGTTGCAGAGGATTTAAAGAATGTTGTTTTTTATATAACTGGTGAAAAGAAGAAGATTCCTCGTAAGATTTTAACATCTACTCCGGAAAATATCCACTTTACTGGTTACATTAAAGGAAATAATTACTACGAATTCTTAAAGGCTATTGATCTTGCAATTGTCTTAACAGATAGGAAAGAATCTGCTCTTTTAGGTGCATACGAAGCTCTTTCTGCTGAAAAACCCCTCGTCCTCTCAGACACTCAAACAATGAGGTATTATTTTCCACGTGGTGCAATATTTGTAAGAAATAGTAAAGATGCAATAAAAGCAGGAATCGAAATAGCTATAAGGGAAACAGGAAGACTCAGGAAGGAAATACAACAACTGAAGGTAGAGAAATTAAGAAAACAGGATGAAAATTTCTCGAAGATAGAAGAACTTTTAGGTTCAAGAAATTAGCTGGCGCACTCGCCCGTTAAATATCAATCCCAATAAATGTCAAAATCTCCTCATATTGGTTCAATTTTACGGGGCTCGCAATGTAGGAGAGATTTCCAAGTCTCGAATCGCGGTTAGGAAACCGCTCCTACATAATTCAAATTATTCAAAAATCTTGACATTATCTTTTTTGTGTGATACTTTCACTATAATGAAAAGAATTCTCGTAGTACTCGGTATCCTTCTCTTCTCTCTTATTCTTGCAAAAGCAGAGGTTGAAGAAGAGAAAAAAGAAGAGGTAGAAGAGACCACCTATTCTGCTAAAAAAATTGAATACATAATTGAAGAGAACCTTATTATCCTTTCCGATAGCGCCATGAGTAAACATAAAAATATTATTGTTATGGCTGATTCAATCGAATACAATGTAAAGACTAAGGTAATCAAGGCGTACGGGCATCCTTTTCTAATTGATGATAAGGATACAATTACAGGAATGGTAATGATTTTTAATATAGAGACACGGAAAGGAATGGTAACTGTAGGTGCTACTAAGATAGAGAAAGGTTTCTTTACGGGTGATACAATTTTAATGGTGGGAGAAAAAACTCTGAACGTTAAAGATGGAAGTTTTACGACATGCTCAAGTAATCCAGCACATTACTCGTTCTACTCAAAAAAGATGAAGGTTTATGGTAATGATATGGTTGTTTGTGAACCTGTAGTTCTCAAGGTTCAGGGTATTCCTCTTTTTATAATACCATTCTGGTTTTTCCCGATTAAAAAAGGAAGGCATTCAGGTTTCCTCTTCCCGAAGATTGGAAAAGGTTCGAGTGAAGGAAGATTTGTAAGGAATTTATCATACTTCTGGGCTACCAACGATTATTCTGACATCACCTTTACTATTGATATATTTGAAAAAAAGGGAATAAGAACATTTTTAGATGGGAGATACATTGTAACACCGTTCCTCTCAGGAACAATTTCTGGTTCATACATTAATGATATTTCAATAAAAACTAAAAGATGGAAGTTCTATTTAAACCACAAGCAGACACTTGCGAGAAGATTGAATCTTACAGCACATGCCGATTTCTTAAGTGATGCTAATTATAATGTAGACTACAGTGAAGAAGAGATAGTACAATTGAATAAGGAGATTGAATCGTATGTTTCACTTTCAAAAAGCTGGTCTGGTGCAAATTTAAATTTTCTCATTAATGAGAAAAGAGACCTTGCTAAAAACACAATAGATAGAAGATTGCCTCGTATCGCATTTTCATTAAGCTCGAGAAGAATTATACCTGTTAAGAAGGGTGTATCCACTAAGTGGTATAACCAGGCATATATTTCCTACTCATCAAGATTTATCAACAAAACACATAAAGATGAGGATACTACAGTAACAAATTATGGTTTAGCAAACAATATAAAGATGCAAGCACCCCAAAAAATCTTTTCATACTTTAGTATTTCACCTTCCATTACAATATGGGAAAACATTTACGATAAAGACATTTATGGCAGCCGCCATCCAGTAAGGTCATACTATTCAACTTCACTTTCCCTTAATACTGTTATCTATGGTATCTCTAAAGGGGGATTTAATAGATTCGAAAAATTTAGACATATAATAAAACCTGCTATCTCTTATAATTATTCCCCGGAGGAGGAGCATCCCGAGAAATACTACTATCTTGAGGGAATGGGTGTGGGTTCTGCGCGAAAAAACATTTCATTTTCTCTTTCAAATTCTATACAGACTAAAATGAAGAATAGTAGGAAAAAGAAAAAAATAGACCTTATCAATATGAGAACAACTCTGTCATATAACTTCAAGAAAGAAGAAGAACCACTTTCAAACATAAGGAACACCTTTGAAATAGAACCTATTAAACAATTTTCTACTCGAGTCGAGATGGAGCACAACCCTTACACAAGAAAACTTATAAAATTCACAGTTAGAACTATGCTTCGTCTTCAGGGAAGTCTTACAAAAGAGGAAGAGAACTTGTATGAAACAGAGGAAAAGAAAAGAAAAATGTGGAGAATTAATGTAACACATAATTTTGTAAAAGGAATAGATGAACTTATTGATTCTCAACAACTCTTTGGTGGAATTGATACGTGGGTTACAAAGAACTGGAAGATTGGATATAATACAAGATACGATTTTACTGAAAAAAGACTCATTAACCAGAGTCTATCAATTTATCGAGACCTTCATTGCTGGGAAGCGCAATTTTCATGGAACTCTTACGGTGGTAGATGGAAATATGACTTCAAAATAAAAATTAAGAAAATCCCTGAAATTAAAGTAACCAAGGGGGTTTTCGGGATTTTTATTCCGTAAATATTTCATCTCTTAACATATTGCAAATTAACAGGATAGCTGGAAACCCCTGAATTTATTGAATTTTTTACTTGACAAAATTGTGAGAACCTGCTAAAATCAATAATATAGAGACTTTTAAGATGAAAGGAGGTGAAATAGATGAACAAACAGGACTTTATAGATAAGATTTCGAGAAAGGCAGGAATTACGAAAAGAGAGGCGAAAGAATCAATTGACGTACTCTTTGAGGAAATCACAAAAGCATTGAAGAAAGGTCAAAAGGTGACGTTTGTTGGATTCGGAACTTTTTCTACGAGAAGGAGAAAAGCAAGAAAAGGAAGAAATCCAAAGACAGGTGCAACTATTAAGATTGCAGCGAAGAGGGTTCCAAAATTCTCAGCAGGAAAAGCCTTGAAAGAATCTGTCAGGTAGATTGTAATTTCTGAACTGAAGGGGTAAGTCCAGCGGACTTACCCCTTT
>SOIS01000061.1 GCA_004375965.1 Candidatus Cloacimonadota bacterium
TGAAGTTTGACATGGTTGCAGATATTGGTAGAGGATTTATTCCATCTGAGACATTTAAAAACCCCAATGCACCTATTGGCACAATATTTTTGGATGCAATTTTTTCACCCATAATAAAAGTGAATTATAAGATTGAAACAACAAGAGTTGGAAAAAGAACCGATTATGAGAAACTCTTTTTCGAAGTGTGGACTGATAAAACAATGAAGCCTGATGAAGCATTAGCATTGTCTGCAAAGATATTGAGAGATCATATAAATCTGTTGATTAGATTTGAAGAGGAACCGGAGATTATTGAAACCGAGGAAGTTGACAAAGCTGTCGAAAAGATTAGAAAACTTCTAAGTATAAAGGTGAGTGAACTTGAACTATCTGTTAGATCCAATAATGTGATGAAGCAAGCACATATAAAAGTATTAGGGGATCTTGTCCAAAGAACAGAAGCAGAGATGCTAAAATTCAGGAATTTTGGAAAGAAGTCATTAGCAGAGATGAATAATATTCTTAAAAGTTACGAATTGAGTTTCGGGATGGATGTAAGTAAATATAAAAAAGCAGGTAAAGCTGAAAATGGAGAATTTGATTTTGAGATAGAAAAACCTATTAAGATAGCGAAAGTGGATGAAGAAGGAAAAAAGCAAAAGAAGAAATGAGAGAGGATATAAATGCGGCATAGGGTTAAAACAAAAAAGTTAAGCAGAAACAAGGCAAGTCGGGAAGCACTCCTTAGAAGTTTAATGAGGGCACTTATTTTAAGTCAATCTATAATTACAACCTCTGCAAAGGCAAAAGAGGTAAAGAAATTCGCTGAAAGATTAATATCTGTTGCAAAGAAGAGTAGTGTTAATTCCCATAGAAGAGTTTTTCAGAGACTTGCAGATAAAAAGGTTGTGAAAAAATTTTTTAGCGAGATTGTCCCTCAGCTTGAAGATAAAACAGGTGGAAATATAAGATTGATAAAAACTGGGAAAAGGAAGGGTGATGGTGCAGATATGTCACTCATTGAGTTTATCCTTGTTGAGAAAAAGGAGGAAAAGAAAGGAAAGAAGAAGGAGAGAATGCCGAGAATAAGAAGAAAAAAACCACCTAAGGAAAAGAAAAAAGAAGAAAAAACCAAAAAGTCAGAAAAGAAATAGCATAAACAAACTTAGTTTCTTAGAAATAACTCAGGGTGACATAAATGTCACCCTGTTTTAAAATAATTTAAGTTTCCAAAATCTAAGTAACCAATTATCTTAGAAAGATAACTTTTTCCCTCAGACAGTATATCCTGCCATTATGTTCACTGATAATTAATCTGAGGAAAAATATACCTGAGGAGAAAGCGTGATTTCCCTTTTCAAGTTTTAAATTATGCTTTCCTCTTGTAAAATCTTGACATTTAATAGAAGATTCTATTTTTCTTCCTGAGCAATCATATAGATTCCCGGAAACCTTCGAATCCCTTGGAAGTTCTAAAAGGAACTCTATTGGGAAACTAAGATTTGAAGATATAAGGGAAAGTTTTGGAATACGTGGTAAGAAATTCGAGAAGGATTTTTCTTCTATTCCTTGTTGTGCACCTATTGTATAATTGGGTTCTGGGTCAGTGTATTGTCTCGTTCTCAGGTCATCAATACCAATATGGCTTCCGCAATAGGCGCCAAGCATAAAGGGAAGACCAAAAGTTATATCGTAGACTTCGAGAAATACCTGGACACTGTCAGGTGCTATTAAGAGAAGACTTAGGTTACCAGCATTATCATATGTAATCTTTGCATTTAACCACACATATGCATAATTTATAACATTTATTTTAGGATCTGTGACAAGATCTATAACCCATCCACCTACAATTTTTGCAATGCGTGTCCCGTTTGTATTTAAACCTGCATAACCAAACTTATATCCATTATCTCCCCAAGGATCCTTTGAAAAAAAGATATGATTACCTGAGTAATGGTAAGAAGAAATATAAACCATTTTTGCTTCTGTTACTGAAGCGTCTGTGATTAAGTATGAAGAAAGCGCTTTCATGTGATTTGCTGTATTTGATTGCTCAAGGTATGTATTAAAACCTGTCCATTCACCATATATAATCCACCAATCGCTTATATCCTGGTCATTGAAATCATCAAAAAAATCAAAAACAGCTTCTCCGTCACTCTCACTTACTGCACCTGGGTTTTCATAATATAGATAGACTACTGTTGTGTCCAGTGCAGGAATTAAAGTGACCTTTACATAGACAATTGCATAGTCGGAAGGGTTATATTCCTCTATCCAGTACGGAATGGATGTTACTTCATCATTCGTTGTGAATCTGATATCATCAAAATCATCCTGCATTCCTGTATAATATGGTATGTGTAATTTTACCTGAAAATCGTAAAGAGTACTACCGTTCCCTGTATTGTCAATTGTTACAGGTCTTCTTGTTGACCAGTTTGGGTCATACCAGCCAGCGAACGACTCAGATAGAGAAATCGAGAACAATAAGAAAGAAACCAACAAGAATATCTTTAATAAAGAATATCTTTGCATCTTTACCTCCATTTTTAGGCTTAATTAAATATAGCGGAATTTATAATAATTGTCAAGCTTTTTTAGCTTACATATATTTATATTCTGATATTTAATATTTAATTTTTATTTAATAGATATTTTACTATTCTTAGATAGTTTGTGATGAAGGAAACAACGTATGATTTTCATTGACTTTCTTCTCCTTTTCTGTTAATTAAATAGATATGAAAGAGAAGAAGGTATTAATAATTGGTCTTGATGGTGCAACATTTGATTATATATTTCCTCTGATGAGGAAAGGGAAATTGCCTACTATCTCAGGACTAATAAAGAATGGCGTCTGGGGGTATCTTGAATCCACAATTCAACCCATAACAGGTTCTGCCTGGCCTTCCTTTATGACAGGGAAAACACCCGCAAAACATAGTGTCTTTGACTTCATACAACAGGAAATTAAAGAAGATGTTAGCCTTGTTAATTCACAATCGATAGTTGGAGAAACAATATTTGATATTCTTTCGAGGCAAGGGAAAGAAGTTATGTCTATCAATGTTCCAGTCACATATCCTCCCTGGAAAATTAATGGTGTTATGATAACAGGTATGCTATCTCCAGAGAAAGCAGAGATTACGTATCCACCCGAACTCAAAAAAGAGCTGAAGGATTATCGTGTTGATATTAAAGTCTCATACAAGGGAGGTAGAGAACAGGAGATGATTGATGACATCAAGGATTTACTGAAAAATAGAACGATGTTCACTATTAAATTACTTTCTGAAAAGAAATGGGATTTTGGTATGGTAGTCTTCAGGGGAACCGATGTTATTCCACACTATTTCCGGAAGTATATGGACCCAGTCCATCCACAATATAACAAAAGTAGTAAAGAATTTCGCAACGCAATTAATGAGGTTTATGGAGATGCTGATAGTGCTATTGAAGAATTGCTAAAGGTAATTCCCAAGGATACATCAGTATTCCTGATGTCTGACCATGGACACGGCAGGTTAAGAAAGATGATTAACCTCAATATATGGTTTTTGGAAAATGGATTTCTTGCATTGAAAAAATCACCGCGGGTAATGTTGAAATATAATCTTTTCAGAACAGGGTTTTCACCGCAAAATGTTTATAGAACGCTTTCACGATTTGGAATTCAGAATGCTATACAAAAGTTTAGTAGACAGACAAGAAATAAGATTTTGAATGCTATGCTATCGTTTTCTGATGTTGACTGGCAGAAAACAAAGGCATATTCTCTTGGGCATGTAGGTCAGATATATATAAACCTGAAAGGCAGAGAGAAATTTGGTATTGTAAATAGAGGTAATGAGTATGAAGAAGTAAGAGAAGAAATTATAGAGAAGTTAAAAAGACTAAGAGATCCAAAAACTGGGAAAGATGTAATAGAGAAGGTAGTTAAGAAAGAAGAGATTTACAGTGGACCGTATCTTGATAGGTCGCCCGACCTTTTCCTTTTCTCAAAGGACTCTGAGTATGACGCTTTTGCCCTTATGGCACAGAATACCGAAATATTCTGTGACCATTTTAAGGGGCAATCAGGGAACCATCGATTACATGGAATTTTTGTTGCAAATGGTTATAACATAAGACCGGGTATACAAATAAAAAATGCAAAAATTATTGATATTCTCCCAACAGTACTTTATTCCATGGGACTCCCCATTCCGGATGACCTTGATGGTAGAATCCTGAAAGACATATTTCAAACTCAATTTTTAAGTAGAACATCCCCTAATTTTGAAAAAGCAAAGGTTATAGAAAAGGAAAAGTTATTGTTAGAAGGCGAACAGGAAGAAATCAAAGAAAGATTAAAGCAGCTTGGTTATTTGGGTTAGAAAAATTGAATGGTTTCTTCGACCAATTTTTTTATTTGATATCCTATTGGTTTTGTCGAAAAGCATGTTAAAAATAGACTATAAGCGTTTTGAGTAATTCCTTCTCGCAATGTATTGTTATTCTTGAGAGTTAGGATTGCTTTTGATAATGATGTCTCATCTTCTGGCGGGACAAGTAATATATCTTTTCTATCTGTAAATATTTCTCTGATTGCAGGTGAATCTTCAGAAATGCAGGGTTTATTACAGGCTATCGCATCAAATACCTTATTTGGAATAACACTTGCTGCTTTCATTGATGAACCAAAAATACCAAGGCATATATCTGACTGAGAAATTTCCTTAGCCAGATTTTGTAAGGGAATCCATTCAATAAATTCACAGTTTTCTAATTTCAGGGTTTTTGATAGGTTATGTATGTACGATGAAAGTTGTCCCTTTCCAATTATTTTAAATGTAATCCTTTCTTTCTCGAGCTTTTTGGCTGATTTTATTATTGTCTCAACACCTTGCAGGGGTATGAAGGTTCCAAAAAAAAGAACTACAAAATCCCCTGTCTCTTTTTGTTTGATTGGGTAAAAAATTGATTCATCTGCTCCAACCCAGATTCTTTTGAATTTTTTTTCATTAAGTTTTAATGTTTTTGAGATGTATTTTATGTGCGTTTGGGTATCTAAAAGAAGAAGATTGCTCACCTTATAAGAAAATCTATCAATAGATTTAATAAACTTCGCCATTAGTGAGCCTCTTTTGAAAACCTTTCTGTCTTCAACAAATGTACAGTACATAGACCAGAAAAAATCAAAAATTAGAGGTTTTCTTCTCAAAGAGGATAATATTTTGGCAAGGAAAATATCAAAATGCCCAGTATAACCTACAATCATTAAATCATACTCTGGAACATTTTGGTGTTTAACAAGTAGATTACACTGCGCCCAGAGAATTTTTAATGCAAGAAGAAGTTTTCTTCTTAACCCCCTGATTTTACCAATTCTTGGTTCTATACCATGCCATAGAGGGAAGTGACATTCTACAACATTTATTCCTTGTGACAGTAAACCTTTTATTATTACTCTGTTTCTTGGATATTCAGGAATGTAAGTTCCAAAGTAGCATACTGTAATTTTTGATGATTCTTTTATTTTACCCAATTTATGAGTAGTTAAAAATTGTAAATATTTCTATTTAACTTTTTACCTGTGGTACTGATCTGGTAAATCAGGATCAATATCTCCATCAATATTACTGGTTGAGCCACACATTTGGTGCTCTTGCCAAATTATCACAAAAACATAATTATGTCAAGATTTTTCACAGACTTGAAAAAGATTGAAGGTTCCATTTATTTCACTCTCCTTATTACTTTAAGACCAACCAGCCTCAAAGGGTGTCACGGTATCTCTTCCTATTCCCAACAATTTTTCATTTTTTCTTGCATTTTTTATTCGTATGTGCTAATAGTTATGGAAACACTTTGGTTATAATGGAGAAATATTTGGCGTTTAACTATGGGTTCGTACTTGTTAAGTAGGATATGAAAAGAGAAAAACCTATTATTGGAATAATCGGAGGGATGGGACCAAGGGCAGGTCTTTACTTACACAACAAAATCATTGAGTATACGCCTGCAAGGTCTGACCAGGACCACTTTGCAATAATTCACTATTCAGCACCTTTCCCTGATAGAACGCGAGCACTTCTATATGGTGAAATAAGTCCACTACCAGATCTAATAAAGATAGCAGCTATCCTTGAAAACCTTGGAGCCTGTTGTATTGCTATTGCCTGCAGTACTGCCCATGCATATATTTCAGAGATCCAACAGAAGATTCACATTCCAATCATTGATATGATTGAGAAAACCTTGGAATACATTAGTAACACATACCGAAACACCACAAAAATAGGGCTATTGGCAACAACGGGCGCGATTAAAACAAGAGTTTATCACAAGCTCTTCGAATCAGAAGGATATAAGATATTAACACCTTCAGCCAAAACCCAAGAGAGAATAGTAATGAAAGCTATCTATGGTAAATCTGGCATAAAAGCGGGTAATATACAAGAGGGAGTCATTAAATCATTACTCAATACGTGTCAGGAGTTGATAAAAACTGGTGCAGAAATAGTAGTAATGGGCTGTACAGATATAGCATCAACAATTGGAGAGAAAGAATCGAAAGTTCCGCTGATCAAGCCTATTGACATTTTGGCGCGGGCGGTCATCGAATATGTAACAAAACAGGTACAAAAAAGGACTAAAGCAGACTGAACCCTTAGACTTTGTCCTTCGACATGTTCAGGACTAATAGAATTATGGTGAGCTTGTCGAGCCACTCGGGTTAAAAGCATGTGGCTACAGACCAATTTAATTCTCAATTCATAATTTATCTGTTTTCATCTGTACTCATCTTCGGTTTCTTGCAAATAACTATTGACAAGGTGGTGTGTTTATGGTAATAGAAGAAAAAAAAGGAGTTGTTGATGAAGTTTCCAATAGGTGTCCTTGTTTCAGGCAGGGGGAGTAATCTCGAGGCGATTCTTTTACATATAAAGGAAGGGAAGTTGAATGCAGAGGTGGTGGCTGTCATAAGTGATAGAGAGGATGCACGTGCGCTTAAGATTGCAGAGGATTACGGTGTTGATGCTTACTATATACCCTGTCTTGAAAAGAAAACTGTGCTTGTAGGAGAGGCAGAAAAAAAGTATATAAAGCAATTTAAAGAGAAGGGCGTAAAGCTTATTATTCTTGCAGGTTTCATGCGTATACTAAAGAAACCTTTTCTTGATGCATTTAATGGAAGAATAATGAACATCCATCCAGCACTCCTTCCATCATTTAAAGGTCTTGATGCACAGAAGCAGGCACTTGAATATGGTGTAAAGATTTCTGGTTGCACAGTTCATTTCGTTGATGCTGGTGTTGATATGGGCCCTGTAATCTTGCAGGAATCTGTTCCTGTATATGATAGCGATTCCGTTGATTCTCTCAGTCAGAGAATCCTCAAACACGAGCATGAGATTTATTCAAGAGCAATACAACTATTTATAGAAGGTAGAATGAAAATAGAGGATAGAAGAGTGCGGATACTATCAGGAGAGAAGAAGAAAATCAACAGTGATTGAAAGAGAATTTAAGAGATAAAGAAAACAGATAAGATGATACCCCAAAGTATGTTAGTTTTTATAACACAATTTTTCTTCAAATCCCTATTGATAAACCCTTTGTATAGAAAGGATGTTTTATGAATGAATCAAAAATCAGGATTGGGATAATTGGAGCTGGTGCTGTTACACAGATGGGCCATATACCAGCATTCAAATCTTTAAATAAAGCAGAGCTTGTTGCTCTTTGTGATGAAGATGAAGAAAAACTTTGGCTTCTCTCCAAGAAGCACAAAATTTCAAAGGCATATAGAGATTATGAGAAGATGGTTGCTGATAGGGAAATTGATGCAGTTGTTATTGCAACCCCCAACTATTTGCATCTGCCAATGATAGAGGCAGCTTGCAGCGCAAATAAGCATATTCTTTGTGAAAAACCTCTTGCCCGAACTGCTGAAGAGGCATCACAAATATGTGACATAGTAAATAGAGCAAAGGTAAAATTTATGTTAGGGCTTAACAACAGGTTCCGTCCGGATGTGCAGATCCTGAAGAAATTCATTGATGGTGAGCTGGGAAAGATCTTCTATGCAAAAACCGGATGGCTTCAGAGAGAGGGATTCCCTGAAGAATCTTCCTGGAAAAATCTGCTAACCTCCTCGGGCGGTGGTGCACTTTTGAATCTTGGAATTCACCTGCTTGACGAGGCATTGTGGCTACTTGGATGCAGGAAGGTGAAGAGTGCAATTGGAAGTGCACATTTTCTTACAAAGAAGAGGGAGGTTGAGGATTCTGCAATTGCACTCTTACATATGGAGGATGATATCACATTAACAATTGAGGTGAGTTGGACACTGCTCTTTGATAAAGATTTCACATATTTTAATGTATTTGGTAATAATGGGAGTGCACTTCTAAATCCACTGAAGATTTATAAGAGGATGCACGGGGAGATTATGAATGTTACTCCACGTGTTGATGCCTCAAAGAATGCTTTCAAACTATCTTTTCATCTTCAAGCTGAACATTTTGTTGAATCCGTAAGAAAAGGTAAAGATCCAATTTTTAGAGCTGAAGAGGGGTTTGAGATGGCAAGAATCATTGATGCAATTTATAAATCTGCGAGAAAGAAAAAAGAGATTAAGATTGATTAAGCTTTTCCTTCCTGTTATTACCGCATTACTTTTTAGTGTTTCATTTGCCCCATTCCATCCTTTCTTAAGATTTTTTATTTTTTTTGCCTTTATACCGTATCTTTTTGCAATCCTTCATTGTAAAAAAAGGGTCTTCTTAACGGGTTTTGCTTTCGGATTCCTATCAAATGCTGGGATTCTATGGTGGATTTCAGCCATGATTGTAGAAGATGTAAGTAAAATCCTCATTGCATCTGGAGTAGTTATTCTTATTCTTTATCTCTCTGTTTACTGGGGATTGGTTGCCTTTCTAATTTCAAGAATAAAAAAAGTTTCCATTGCCATATTCGCTTTTCCATTCTTCTGGGTATCACTTGAGTTTATGAGATCTCTTACATCTCAACTCGGGTTTCCGTGGGGCGCTGTTGGTTATTCACTTTCGAACATCCCTTCTATGATACAGCTTGCTTCTATTACAGGTCTTTCAGGTATAAGTTTTTCAATTATCTTCTATAATAGCCTTATTTATTGGTCCATTTCTCAAAAGCGATGGAAGAAATGTATTGGAGGGTTATCCATTTTCTTATTACTTCTTATCGTGCATGCTGCCTCAGGTAATCTTGTTTTATCCAGTGGTAAGAAGGAAGAAACAGTGAAGGTTTCACTCATTCAGGCAAATATTCTTCCTGAAATAAAGAGGGAATCTGAGGTAGATGAAAGGATTTCTGTCCTTCGGAGTATGACCCTTGATGCTGCTCTCCGTGGTTCAGATCTTATAGTATGGTCAGAAACATCCATTCCCTGTTTCTACAGGGAGAATTCTGATTGTATAAAAAGAATAAAGGATATAGTTAAGGAAAGTGCTATTCCTGTTATCGCAGGTGCTCCTGAATATAAAAGAAAAGAGAGGCATATCTATAACTCCGCATTTCTTATTTCAGGTGACGGAAAGACTATTGGAAGATACAGAAAGATATATCTGGTCCCGTTTGGAGAACATCTCCCCTTTGATAACACCTTTCCTTCATTAAAAAAGATACATCTCGGACAGGGAAATTTTTCTTCAGGCAAGGAATTGACGGTTTTATCTCAAGGGAAATTCAGGTTTTCTGTGCTCATATGTTTTGAATCCATTTTTCCAAGACTTGTGAGGAAACTTGTGAATAACGGTGCAGAACTTCTCGTAAACATAACAGAGGATTCCTGGTTTGGAAGGACTCCTGGAGCTTATCAACATGCAGAGATGGCAATAATAAGGGCTGTTGAAAACAGGATAAGTATTGCAAGATGTGGAAACAGTGGTATCAGTATGCTTATTGACCCTTATGGAAGGGTATTGAAAACGAGCAGAATCTTTGAAAGAACAATTATAGAAGGAGAAATCCCTCTGAGAAAAGGAGCTTCCTTTTATACAACATATGGTGACCTTTTTACTTGGCTAATAGTTGCAGTTTCAATTGTTTTGTTTGTCTTCTCTTTTACTCCCTTTTTTAGAAGACAATCACCACCATTTTAAGGTTTGTTTTACAGACGAGGCTTAGAGTATTTTCTGTTGGAGTAGGGTGTTTGATTTGTAATTTATAATTTCAAGGACTTGCCCCTTGTGTCATTAGTGAATTTTTTTTTCTTGACAAAATATTAATTTCCCAATAATATGCTACAATGAAACCTAAATTATTGGGTCAGGTTCGTTATGAAATACGCACGCATCATTACAGCCGCAGGACTGAAAAAACATATGTTTCCTAGATTAAACAATGCATTTTTTATCACGGTTTAAGACATAATATAATTCTTATTTCTTGCTGTATAACTTTATGTTAGATGCTATTTCGAAATTGACAATAAGGCTAAGAAAGAAGCTGCGGTCCTATCCTTTGTAATGAAAGGAGGTGAAATCTATGCGAATACTTACATCCGAGCGATTAACGGTATCGTTTATTAGTCTCGCTTTAATCTTTGGTCTTTGTGTGTCTTCTTTGATGGGACAACAGAAATTCAAGATTGCGGGAAAAATAACAGCTGCTTACACTGTACGTGAGGTAGTCGAGGTTGGTGATACTGAAGGACACTCACTTTATTTATTAAAAAGTGAAGGATTCAATGAAAGCACTGGTGAGCATAAATTTATGGACGGAGCTGAAACTGTTTGGTTTGCGATTGCTGATTATATTAAGGGCAACGGACCTCACACGGTTTATGTGAAAATGTCCTTGAATGATAATGCCGTCTATTCTAAAGCTAAAGGGAAGACTACAACAACTCTTTCTCCAGAAGGCAAACCTGTCACCACATTTGAAGGGTCTTTCACTTTTACAAAAGGGACAGGCAAGTACAAGAACATCCAGGGAAGTTGTACTTATAAGGGAAAGCTTGTTTCAAGCGTTATCATAGTAAATGAATGGGAAGGAGAATATTTCATTAAAGAGTGAGGCAACAGCCTCATTGTTTAATCCTTAGATAGGACAATTCTTTGCAGGGTCGCAGCTTCTTTACACGTATTGTAGGAAATTCAGTAAGCAAAATAGCGCCTAATGCCTAAATAATAGTAAGTGGTTTTACTGAAAGATAAATAACTATAAATAAGCAAAAACAATTGAATTGATCGAAAAAATTAATAACTTAAAGGAGGTTACTATGAAAAACTTAATTTTATTATTCATAGGAGTATCTTTTTTAGTTATCAGTGCTTGTGAAAAGAAAGTTGACATCACTGCAAAGAACAAAGCTATCCTCAATCGTGTTGAGGTGCTTTGGAACACAGGGGACCTGGCAAAAATAGACGATATTTTCGCTACCGACTTCGTCAACCATGATCCCAACGCTCCTGAGGTTATCGATCTCGAGGGCTACAAAAGATACATCGTTACCACACGCAATGGCTTCCCTGACTTCCATGTCACCCAAGAAGATATGATCGCCGAAGGGGACAAGGTTGCAAGCCGTTGGACAGCTCGTGGCACACACCAAGGTGAATTGCTTGGCATCCAACCCACCGGTAAGCAAGCGACATGGACAGGGATCAGCATCTATCGTTTCGCTGACGGCAAGATCGTAGAAGCTTGGTGGAATAAGGACGTTCTGGGCCTGCTGCAGCAGCTCGGTGTTATCCCTCCAATGGGGCGCGAAGATTTCTCATGGGGTGAACCGTCTAAAGTAACCGGCGACCCCGGTGACCCAGAGGCAAACAAGGCCATCGTCCGCCGTTGGACTGAGGAGTTCTATAATAAATGGAACATAGAGGTAGCAGACGAGCTAATCGCTGCCGACTACGTGCACCACAATCCTGCTAATCCCATGACCCGCGATCTCGAAGGGCTAAAACAGTGGGCTACCATGTTGTTCATTGGCTTTCCTGACTTCCATGTTACCACTGAGGACTTGGTTGCCGAAAGTGACAAGGTAGCTAAACGCTACACAGTCACCTGTACACACGAGGGCGAATATATGGGGATTCCCCCTACGGACAACCAAATAGCGGTCACGGGGATCGAGATCTTTCGCATCGCTGACGGCAAGATAGTGGAATCCTGGTGGTCTGTAGACTATCTGGGCATGCTGCAGCAGCTCGGCGTTATTCCCCCGCCTGAGTAGGGGGGAGAGTAATCTTTTTGGCCCGTTGTCAACAAATTTAGTTTAAAGGGCTAAGATTTATTGGCCTAAGGCGGGTTAGCAACGGAAGCCAAACGCGTCGCGGCTCTTTGTATATTGCAGTTCTTTAGAGCATTTAGTTCCGGTGATCTCCCAACGTTAGGCCACAACTCGCAAATTGTTTGTAAAGTGAGAAAATTATGATTTTGGCAACAGAGCAAGAAAAGATCAATACTTAAAAGATGTTATAGTAAAAAGTAATGAATATTATGTTTGAGGTTATACAGCACTATCTGTCGAATATAATTCTTATTTCTTGCTGTATAACTTCCTTGACAATTCGTAAATTCTTTGCTTTTATATGATGTAAAAAAGGAGGATGT
>SOIS01000030.1 GCA_004375965.1 Candidatus Cloacimonadota bacterium
GAAGTTCCGTTATTACCGAAACTTCAACTCCCATCTTTATATTAATATCATACCCAAACTGTTTCTCAAAATCGAGAAGTGTAGTAACACTTTCGAACGGGGTATAGGATAAACCGAGACAAACCTCTTCTGGCAGTTGATGCTTGAATGTCTTTCCAATAGTAGGGCTGTTGATATTGTGATAGAAAAATCCCATTTTCCATCTTTTGTAGATCTCCATTAACATACCGATGTCTACCCCGAAAGCATAATAGTCTCCAAACCTAACATTCTGGAGGTGATATGCCACAAGGTTGTAACCAAAGGAGACCTCTTTTATGAGATGAAAACCGTGTGACAGAATAAGTGCCCTCTCTGCTTCGAGTGTGGTGTTTCTTTTAATAATAGTTCCTGTGGCATCTGTATAATCTCCTTTTACAGAAGATTCCCTTAAGGTTAATGCAAAATTACCCCATTTTGAAGGGAGACAGGTAGTAAAGGTAAAATTATTAATAATACCAAAGAGACGCTTGTATGTGGAATAAACCTCTGGGCTTTCAAGATAGGAGAGACCACTGGGATTCCAGAACGATGCATTATGGTCATCCGAGAGTGCAGTGAATGCACCTCCTAATGCCGCTGGTCTTGTACCTGTCTTGAGATCTTCAAAAGCAGGGAAAAGCGGTTTTAGAAAAACCAACAGAAATAAAATAAATAGAAATCTTTTCATATAAACCTCCGTATAAATATTCAGTCAACTGCGTTACATTCCAAAAATTTGTCATTGCGAGTTCTTCTTCTTGCTCTGCTTACACGAAGCAATCTCATACTCGCTTTCTGTCAATATGAGATTGCCACTCCCCGTGAAATACCATTATGAACAGAACTTTTTTCTATTTCACAGGGCTCGCAATGACGGGGTTCACTGAGTATCTCGAATTTCATTTTCTCTCATCATATCACCACACTGCCTACTATCATTTCACTTGTGTCACGGTGCCCCTACAATGATTGGTTTATTGATTGATCTAACACTACCGTCAGCTTTCTTCAGTTCAAGGTGTGCAATATAGATACCAACAGGGACATCCTTATAATTCTCATCCTTACCATCCCAGTAGCGTGTTGATGAGCCACCTGGTATATTATTAAAAACCCTCTTTACTAATCTTCCTTTAAGGTCAAATATTTTGAGAGTAAGCCTGTCATTGTCAGGGTCTGGTGAGTTTACCTCAATATTTGCAATCTCACCAAGGTCAGGTGAAAATGGATTGGGATAGACAGAAAGACTGAAAGGACCTGGATCTCCACCCTCTCCAAGGATCTCTATATCACTTGTAAATCTCGGAAGGAGCTGGTAACCGGAGCTGTAAGGTGCTTCTGAATCATACTGTCCTGCTATCCCTGTAATATTCAGCCTTTTTCCCACTCCAATATTCGTTATATCAATACCCGCATTATCATTTACCCTTATATCTACAATTGTCCTTCCATTGTAAATTTGGAAATTCTTTCCACTACCGGAGACAGATGGACTTGTTGCAACAATTCCATTTTCTATTTTAACAAATCTCCCTTCCAATCTCTCATCGATCCCCTGATTTAATGAGAGGACTAAAGGGAAAATACTTGAAGTTCCCTCAAGAAGGTTAATCTTTTCAGGATATGTGCTCACCTCTGTCAGTCCTTTATATTCGGTAACAACACCCGGGATAATTACTTTCTCACCAACATGAAATCCCCTTCCTTCACCCGAATAGATATTAACACCACCCGTCTCATCCTGAATATAAAAACTGTTGAACTCAGCTGTACTGAATGAGGACGATGGTCCTGTAACCACACCATATACATAGACCGAATCACCTTCCATGCTTGAGCTATAACCATCATCCCCTGGCTCCTGGACATCAGCAATCTTGAAAACAGACCAGATGGAAGGTGATTTATATATCTCCTTGAGAAAACCTCCGCTACTTGCTGTTTCCACAGGAAACGACCACCTGCCTGTCTTACCCAATGGAGTAATATTATATATTGTTATTATACCGTGTGCATTAGCAAAAACTGCTGCATCCTTTACAATTATCTCAAAAGGTTTTGTAATACCGTCACCCATTATACTTTCTATTGAGGCAGAAACAAACCCATCACCCCGTAATGATACATCCACAGAATCACCAGTCCAGTACCACTCAAGTGGGATTGATATATTTACTTGTTTAATGGTATCAAGCCCTGCTGTGAAAATAAACTCAAGGAAAGATGTATCCTGTGCAAATACAAAGAAAGGACTTACATCTGCATTTCCGGAACCGTCGCCTCTCTTAATGATATCTCGAAAACTTCTTGGCATCAACTGATATCCCCCAATAAATGGTGAACTGTATTTGTACTGTCCTACGATACCGATTATATCGAAAGCCGTATCGGGTGTCTCTGCACCAGGAAGTTCTGTCTCCTTCTTTATTCTGACCTCGCAACTACCCGTAGCATCAGAGATGATAATGTTATCATCAGAGGGGAACGATGCTGCTGTTGTTGTCACTCCTCTTATTATCACAAGTTCTCCTTCGTACTTCTCTATACCTCCAATACCGTCACTTAAAACATCATAACAGGTCAGTGTTTCCGGGTCAGGTTCACTTCCCCTTCCGTGGAATTCTATAAATGTTGATGGTGAAAGTTCAGTCAACCCATAATACTGGTAAACCGTTCCAGATACCGTTACCGAATCTCCGCGTGCAAAGTAATCCGAGATACCATATACGGTTACACCACCTGTTGCATCTTCTATATTAGCCTGTCTACCAAAATCACCTGCTGTTGTAACAACACCTTTTATTTTCACAAAATCACTTAATAAATGTGGAATACCATTTTCATCATTCCTGTCAACTGCAATAATCGGGACGGTTCCGTCTCCTCTTCTAACAAGAATTTCCGGGTTCTCAGAAACAGGAAGAAGATTTCCTCCGGGTCCAGCTGTTTTCACTTCAAATATATAAAAATCGAGTGAATCTGGACTCGTTAAATTCATTAATGTCACCGTTCCATTTCTTGTTTCATCAATTTCAGCACTATCAATATCAATTATGTATATATTAAGTGATTCATTTATAGCAATCGAAAATAGAGCATGTGCGAATCCATCACCCGTTAGTTTAACATCCTGAGGATTTCCTGTCCATTCCCAGAATTGTGGTGTTTTTAGTACGATTCTTTGGAGAACTCCGAAACTGTTCTGAAATTGGAAACTTAAATCGCATAATGTATCCGATACAACCTCATCAGGTGTGACAGAGACGTCCCCCGAACCATCTGATGACAAAACAGATACCTCTGGTTGTTCAGGGATAAGAGTCAATGTTCCACCCACTCCTGCAGTCTTTACAAGAAATGTGTCGGTTCCAATAGTCTCAGAACTCACGAGATTGTTGATAGTAACAATGGACGAATCTGTTTCTGTTGCAATCACAGAATCAATCGTTAACACATAAGGGTCAGAAGGGATTCCTGTCCCAGCAATGGAAAAGGTAGCATTTATGTTTCCTGAACCTGAAAGAGCGACATCGGAAGAATTGCCCGTCCATTGCCATTCTGAAGGAATCGTTATGCTGTACATTCTTAACGTATCTACAGATGCAACAACAACTATCTCTTCTGTTACTTTATACCCATTTGGAACAGAATTGGGATCAATATAAGCCTTTCCTGTACCATCAAGAGTAAATATAATATCTTTATCACCCCTCGGTTCTATCTTAAAATCGCTGTATGAGTAATCCACAATTCCTATGATGTGCATTATGGTATCATAAAGGATAGGTATATATGAATAATCTGCCTTATCATCAACCCTGCATTCACCACTTCCATCATCAATCAACCACTCTCCAAAACCTATATTTGGATCAGTAATGACAACATCTGCACATCGTATGAG
>SOIS01000046.1 GCA_004375965.1 Candidatus Cloacimonadota bacterium
ATATGGGGACCCACCATAGTCCTGAAAATTACCCCAGGAATTTCCTATGGGGTGAACCTGGTCCTGAGGTGGATGGGGCCAGGGTATCTGACAAAAAAGCATTAAAGGATAAACGATTAGCAAAAGTAGTAATCCGTATCTCATTTTCCCTCCCTAAAATTGGTACTCATATATGTCGTTAACAGTTATTACCTTGAAAGTACAACTACCGGTGAAGGATACTCTGGGTATATAAGCATTCCACTTATTAAACCTAATTTCTCCCTTCCAGTGTAATTCTCCACTCATATCAAAGAAATAAACATATCCTCTTGTATGACGATCAGGCATTCCTCTACCTTTATCTTCAGCGAGTCCGAGGATAATTGCTGAATTATCTAGGGCAATATCGAACGATGTGAATTCGAGTTTATTATTCTGCTCATTATATTGAAAGATAATTTTTTGCTCCAGAATACTATAGAGATAGATACTTTTTCTGTCGATAAAACCAAGAAGAGAACCATCCTCAGAGAATTTTATCTGTCGGATGAAAGGTGAACTCAATGGAATTCTGCTGATCTGATTATCCTGTTCGAAGAGAATAATTTCTGTATCTTGAGTCACAGCAATATAATTGCCATCAAAGGAAACACTAAACCAGTTACACTTTCCAAGATTATAAAGTTCTTCACCGTTGAGTTTGAAAACCCTTAAACCGCTATTACCATCATTTATGCAATAAACATTACTTTTAGTTGAGAAACATCTTTCTAAAAGGAAACCAACAGAGTTTGTCCCGATTTCTACCCCTTCTCTATTGTAGAAATGAAGACCTGCCTTTCCTGAAATTGGACCATCATAATCAATTCCAACAATCTCACCATTATTTGAGATATCGATAAGGGTATGTTTGAGTTGGGTCTTTTCATAAATTGTTTCACCTGATTTATTCTTAAGAATGAATCGATTAATAGGGATATATTCAGAATTACCTAAACTGTACTCAATCAAACAAGAAAATCTACGGTTTCTTGAAAAAATTTTGTTGGTTTCTTTCGAGACCTTCGACTGTTTCACCATTGATGGTTCAAACTTTATCTGACTCATCAGCATTGTCGCAAATATCATGAGGATTGGAATGAGAATCGAGAATTTTCTCATAATTCCCTCCTTCTTATAATTTTTTACTTATTAACACTAAATGATATAAAAGGCAAGACAATTTTTTCAAGATATCCTATTAATAACAATCGCTGTCCCTAATTTTCAAATAGGACATTTCTATTTTGCCTTGACACACCCCACAAATCAATTTGACTTTTAATTATATTTTCTATACACTATTGCTCTTATGATGAAAAGTAGTTCATTTACAAGAATGTTTTTGCCTTTCTCGAAACCGGGCTTCTGGTTAGGAATTTTTCTCCTTACATTCAACAACTTGATCAATTTTTTGCCTTCTGCGTTTCATGATAAAATCTATCTCTGGCTGAATCTTTGTGCTCTCTGTTTGATTTGGCTCTGGAGTCGACGTTATCTCAATCTGACTAATGTCGATCTGGGTTGGAGAAAAGATAACTTGGCAAGAAGTTTACTACTGGGTCTCGGACTGACAGTGATAATCATCCTGCTATTTCTGTTCCTGCTATGGCTTCTTCCTATAATAGGACTTAACATAGGTCCTCCTCGTCTCCCGATAGATTCCCGATTGGATCTTTTGTGGCGAATCATTATTTGTATTCCCCTGGGAACCGCATTGTTTGAAGAAGTGCTCTTTCGAGGAATTTTTTATGGTTATCTAATACGAAATGTATCGACGAAGAAAACTGTACTGGTTACAAGCCTCTTTTTTGCACTATGGCATATCACCGCTGCTTTTGAGACAGTCAGCTATAACTTCCAAATAGGAGCTGTTCTTTTTGGTATTGGTCTCTGGCTTATTTTCTTAATAAGTTCCTTTGTAGCTGGTCTTTTATTTGGCTGGATCCGCTATAAAGGTCGAAATATTACAGGATGTATTCTAGCCCATGCCCTTATCAATAGTCTTTCCCTGGTCATTATATTCTGGGTATGGAAATAAGGATTTTAATGAAAGTAGACTAATCTTCTTTGCTCTAAGCTATCATCCTTACTGTACATTGCGTCAATTACAGTGCAATATTTTTCTTCAACCTTGCGTCTTCTTAGTTTGAGTGACGGGGTAAGCATTCCATTTTCTACTGAGAAAGCCTCTTCCAATAAGGCAAAAGCCTTAATCCTTTGGTATGATGCAAGACCTGAAATCGCTCGTTCAATCTCGCCTTTTATAAGTTCTTTTATCTCTTCTCTCTCTAAAAGCGTGGAATAGGTATCAAATGTAATGTTATTTTCCCTTGCGTGCTCTTCAATCATTTCTCGGATTGGCACAACTAATCCTACCAAATAGTTCCTTTTATCACCATGAAGCACAGCCTGATCGATGTATCTACTCATGGTTATATTCGCCTCTATAGGAGCAGGTGCTATCTTTTTTCCGCCAGAAGTGATAATAAGCTCTTTGATTCTACCAGTAATGACGAGATTCCCCTGTTTATCAAATTTGCCCTGATCCCCTGTATGAAACCAGCCATCCTTATCGATGACCTTCGCGGTTTCCTCAGGTTTATTAAAGTAACCTTTCATGACATTCGGTCCCCTAACCAGAATTTCGTCATTCTCGCCAATCCTAACATCCACTCCATCAAAAGGCTTACCCACTGTTCCTAATCTATTCTCTTCTACTGAACAACAGGTAACTACCCCTGAGGTCTCGGTCAGACCATATCCTTCTACGATATTAAATCCCAGGATATAAAATATTTTGACAATCTGTCTGTTAAGAGGCGCACCCCCTGATACAATTAACCGGGTTCTTCCACCAGCGAGTTTTTTAAATTTTGAAGCCACCAATCTATTATAAACCCAGCATTTTATCTTGAGACCTAAAGGTACTTTCAACTTTCTGTACTTACGATTAGCATACTCATTAAGACTTCGTATTGCTGCAGAAAGGAGTACCCGTTTGATTGCTGAACTTCCTTCAACTTTTTGTATAGCTGTATTGTACGCTTTTTCTAAAACCCTCGGCACTGCAATAACTATTGTTGGACGAATCGCTTTTATGTCTTTAACAACCGTTGTCAGTTCTGTAGCATATCCAATGCACCCGCCAGAAAAGAGCACAGTGTAGTATCCACACGCCCGTTCGAATATATGTGCAAGTGGAAGATAAGAAATAACCACATCCTCTGGCGCGAAGTGATATTTCTCACATGCTGAAAGTGTATTGAAAATAATGTTCTTATGGGTCAACATGACACCCTTTGGCTCACCGGTTGTTCCCGATGTATACACAATAGTCGCCAGGTCATCGCACGAAAGAGCAGTACCTTCATCGGTTACTCGATATTCAGTTTTTTTCATGTCAGCAAATTTCACAAAATCCTTTTCTCCGGCTTTTGAATGATCGAAGAGAACAACTTTTCTAAGACCTGGTGTATCATTTCTAATCTGTTCAATTACGGAAAAGAGTTCAGCATTTTCTACAAAGATTAGTTTGATTTTTGAATCATTTAATATGTATTTTACACTGGTCGGAGGTAATACGTGTCCTGGCATATGATAGATAGGGACAACAACGCCACCTAACTTCAGAACAGCAAGGTCCGCAACGACCCACTCTGGTCGATTATAGGAAAAGATAGCGACGGTATCTCCTTTGCTGATTTCTAACTTCTTGAGAGCAGAGGCAACCACATCAATAGAATCACTCAACTCCTTGTAGGTGATGTCCATATATTGTCCATCCTTCTTATATTTCAGAGCGATTCGCTCTGGATTTCTCTTGACCGAATCCAGAAATGTTTCATAGATCGTCTTGCTCATAATTCTCACCTCCTTTTCTTAAAT
>SOIS01000136.1 GCA_004375965.1 Candidatus Cloacimonadota bacterium
CCTTCTTTTATTGGCAAAAGGTTTCTCATCCTGACTATCTTTATTTCATCAGTATTTCCCACTGCTACCCTTACAAGATTACGATAGAAGGAAAGACCACTTCCATGAATATATGGAGAATTGGAAGCTAAATCCTTCTCCCTCTTTGTTCCTTTATAACTTTTCTCTTTTCTTAAAAAGAGGATTACAACCGAGCGGTTCTTGTTTGCGTCATAACATACAATCTTGATCTCATTAACATTCTTAAGTCTTTCTGAGAAAATAATCCCACCACTCTTTTTATAAAATGGTAGATGATTATCACCGTATAGGTAGAGTCTATGAAATCTCCCCAACCCTCTGTTGTAGAGATCATAATCAAATTCTAACTCAACCTCCCTTGTATGAGCATATGAAAACCTGTCGTAAACGGACTTAAATCTAAGCTCTCCATTTACATACATTTCTACTTTCCATATATTAAGCCGAAACGGCCAACTGTTCTGATAGTCTTCACTTAAAATCTCCAACCCTATCCTGCCATCAATCGCTATCGTATCAATAAAAGAATAATAACTCTTACTTCCATAGGGTTTTATGATTACTGGAAAAGGTATTCCAGAGACAAATGATGAATCATCAAGGGGTGTAAGTTGAATCGCTTTTATCAATGGAGGAGTTGAATCAATAAAACGGTAACCGTGTGACAATGGATTGATCGGTCTGTTATGGGTATCGCGCATTTCAAAATGGAGATGTGCACCCATTGCACCAGTTCTGCCAACATATCCTATTATCTCTCCCTTTTTCACACTTAAATGTTCCTTTTTGAAATAGAGACTTACCCTGTATGAAAATACCCTTTTCTGTTTTTGTTCTACAATCTTCTCAACCCTTTCACTAAACTTCTGAAGATGTGCATAAACAACTATCCTCCCATCGTCCAGTTTCAGAAAAAGGGATTTCCCATATCCAAAAGGTGATACGCTGATATGCCATATATAACCATCATCAATGGCTTTTAGCGGTGTTCCCTCTTCTGCATGTAAATCTATCCCTGCATGAAAATGGTTAGGACGACACTCTGCAAAGTTTGAATTTAGGAGTATCTTCCCATCAATAGGCCAGATATACTGAGCGGAGATATTTGTAAAAGAAAGGAATAAGAGTATTAAGGTTACAGTTGGAATCTTTTTAAGATCTTTCACTGATATAATCTCCTTCCCTCCATGTCATTGCGAGTATACTTCCATATTATCAACCGAAGCAATCTTTATTATTATATGAGATTGCCACACCCAACTTCGTTGGGTTCGCAATGACACCTCTCTCTGTCATTGCGAATACACTTACATACTAACTGTTGAAGCAATCTCTCTTCATAAAACTAAGAATTTAGAACCGTTCTTGGCATTAGCAGAGTTTCAATATCCTTAAGAGAAAAACCCTGAAATTGTTTCTATCACATAATCAACCATCTCATCAGTCAATTCAGGGTATACAGGAAGGGAGAGCACCTCTCCACAGGCTTTTTCAGCTACTGGAAAATCACCTTTCTTGTAACCAAGATATTCAAATGCAAGCTGGAGATGGAGAGGTAGCGGATAATGGATTGCAGTACTTACTCCTCTCTCATTCATGAATGCTTTCAGTCTGTCCCTCTCTTCCGTTCTTATTGTATACTGATGATATACTGAATAGTATCCTTCAGGTTCAGACGGAGTTTTTACATATGTATTCAATGATGATGTATACTTTGCCGCTATTTCTCTCCTTCTCTTGTTCCAGGAATCAACATATTTTAATTTAACAGAGAGTAGAGCTGCCTGAATAGCATCCAACCTATTATTAAAACCAATAAATTGATGATAATATTTTTTGTGTGAACCATGAACTCTCAATAGCCTTATCTTCTCATAAAGTTTTTCATCATTGGTAAGAATTGCACCTGCGTCTCCGGCTGCGCCAAGATTTTTCGTTGGGAAGAAACTAAATCCAGCAATATCACCAAGACCACCCGCCATTTTATCGTATAAAGTAGCGCCAATTGCTTGCGCTGCATCCTCAACGACTTTCAGATTATGTTTTTGTGCAATGTCAATAATGCTTTTCATATCTGCACAAAGGCCGAAAAGATGAACTGGTAGAATTACCTTCGTTCTCTCTGTAATTGCTTTTTCTATTAAATTAGGGTCAATATTAAGTGACTCCTCCTTCACATCGACAAAGACCGGTTTTGCTCTGAGAAGTGCAATGACCTCAGCAGTTGAAATAAATGTGAAAGGGGTTGTTATTACTTCATCACCTTCTTTAATACCAAGCGCATAGAGAGAAAGAAGGAGAGCATCAGTCCCATTTGCAACGCCAAGAGCAAACTTAGTCCCTGCGTACTTAGAAAGTTGCTCTTCAAAGGATTCGAGCTCCTTACCAAAAACGAAATAGGAATGAGAAAAGACCCTCTTTACCGCATTATCTATTTCTTTCTCAAGGTTTTTATATTGCGACACCAGATCAATAATTGGAACCTGCATTTTACCTCCTATAATAGCCCTCTAACAATTTCCCCTTTTCCACTCTACAATTCGCTATAAAATAGAGTCATTCATCCCAAAAGTCAAGAAAAAAAGAGCCCAGGTTCCAGCTTGCGGTCGGACGTCATTTTGCAGTCTTGTCGGTAGACCATAAGACTTTTAACTACTAACAATTAACCCTTAAATCTATCCACAATTTCCTTCTTGACAAGACGACTTGATTTTTGTAATATAACGTGGATGACCAAAGAAGAAATATAATAAAAAGAGGAAAGAATGACTAAAGAAGAACTAAAGATTGTGGAAGATTTCAGTAAAGAGTGAATTGCAGGTAATAGATGAAAGATAAAGCAAAATCATTAATACCTCAAGAAACTATAGAAAACAAAATACTCTTAATAAGAGACCAAAAAGTAATGCTTGACAGGAACTTGGTAAAACTTTATGGAGTAGCGACAAAGGTGCTCAAGCAGGCAGTAAAAAGGAATATTGAGCGGTTTCCAGAGGATTTTATGTTTCAATTGAGCAAAAAGGAGTTTGAAGATTGGAGGTCACAAATTGTGACCTCCAATTCCGGTGACAAAATGGGATTAAGATACAGGCCTTATGCTTTTACTCAGGAAGGTGTAGCCATGCTCTCAAGTGTACTGAGGAGCAAAAGAGCAATTCAGGTCAATATTCAGATAATGCGAGCATTTGTAAAATTAAGACAAGTATTAACAACTCACAAGGACATACTACGGAAGATTCAAGAACATGACCAGCAAATTAAACGGATATTTGAAATTTTGAGAAGACTACTGGCTCTACCAGAAAAGCCAAAACATAAAATTGGTTTTATAAAAAATACTAACAAATGAAGTTGAGCAGAGACCATTCACTGAATGATCTTGTTGATAAGATTCTCACAATAACAAAAGACCTGTCTGCGTGTGAGCACGCACAGGCAGGTGACGATTATCTTGAAAATCCTAAAAAGCAAGCTAGAGTTCAAAAATACGAATACCGATTTGCCCCCTTTAGAGATAAAACGCCTATGGTATCTGTCGGTTACCCCTGGCAACCTATCTCTAACGGGGTTGACAGAAGAGGAAATAAAAATTGTGGAAGGGCAAATTAATGAGGAAGAGTAATAATTTGTGGGATATTACAAATAGACCTTCTACAAAGACAAAACTTGAAATATTAGAAAAGGTTTTTGATATGTGGCTTACAATTTGGAATAAACAAAGTTGGGTATCTAATGAGTGGTATGTCGTAGATTTATTTGCTGGAAAAGGTAAATATATTGATAAAGG
>SOIS01000128.1 GCA_004375965.1 Candidatus Cloacimonadota bacterium
TGTTTCTTTTGATATTCCATCCAAACCGACTTTATTTATTAATGGAAGGGTTATTCCCAATAAATCATTAATAGAGTCCATTTCACACCATAGTGAAGAGCAACTCTTTTTTGTTGAAGAGACGCTTGTTGCTGCACGTGTAAGAGATGGAAAAAAATTTTATAAGAAATGGGAGGAAGGAAACCTTGAAGGTTATAAAATAAAAAAGATAGATGCAAAAACAATCAACTATCCCTGGGACTTGTTAATATATAATGGTGAAGAGATAGAGAAGGAATTCATGTTATTTAGGAGAAATATTCCAGCACAAAAGAATGTAGTATTGCTCGGAGATCGAAAAATCTTTATCAGTAAAGAGGCAATAATTATGCCTGGGACAGTTATTGACGCGGAAGATGGTCCCGTTATCATCGACAATGGAACAAGGGTAATGCCAAACAGTTTCTTGAAAGGACCGCTTTACATCGGAAAGAACTGCCTTATAAAAGCGGGTTCAAGGATTTATGGACCAACATCAATAGGAGATGTATGCAAGGTAGGTGGAGAAGTGGAGGGAACTATATTTCAGGGTTATTCAAATAAACAGCACGATGGATTTATAGGACACTCATACATTGGCGAATGGGTCAATATTGGCGCTGATACAAACAATAGTGATCTTAAAAACAATTATAAAGAAGTAACGGTCTATATAAACAACAAACCGGTAAATACGAAACTTGCATCCGTAGGCATGTTCATTGGAGACCATTCAAAAACAGCAATAAATACAATGATAAATACAGGAACTGTAATAGGTTTCTCAGCCAATATCTTTGGTGAAGGTTTTCCACCAAAATTTGTACCTTCTTTCTCCTGGGGAGGAAAGAGAAGATTTAGTGTCTACAAACTTGAAGATGCTATTGAAACTGCAAAGAGGGTTATGGAGAGAAGAAATGTTACAATGACAGGATCCTACAGAAAGATGATGAAAAGGATCTTTGAAGAGACAAAGAGTGAAAGAAACTATGGGACTTAAGATTGCGGTTGTTGGAGCTACAGGGCTCGTTGGAGAAAAGATTCTGACAGTTCTGGATGAAAAGAATTTTCCAGTAGATAAAATCTTTCTTTTTGCAACAGGAAAAGGGAAAACCCAGGAGTACTTCAAGGGAAAAAAGATAAGGGTTATACCCATTGAAGGTTCAAAAATTCCTGAAACCGATATTGCATTCTTTTCAGCAGGAACGGAAATACCCAAAAGGTTTGCAAAGGATTTCGAAAAGAATGGTGCAATAGTTATAGACAACAGCCCTGCTTTCAGAGAAGACAAGAAGGTACCTCTTATTATCCCAGAGATAAATCCTGAGAAGGTTAAAGATACAAAAGGTATTATCTCAAATCCAAACTGTTCTACAATTATTATGCTTTTACCTCTTTATCCAATCTATCGAAGATGGGGAGTAAAAAGAATCATCGCTTCTACCTATCAATCCGTATCTGGTGCAGGTAGAGAAGCATTGAACGACCTGGATTTAAAAAGAGACCCACCGCTCTTTTTTCCATTCAAGATAGATAAAAATATCATTCCCCATATAGGAAAACCGCTTGAAACAGGTTTTTCTAGTGAGGAGAGTAAAATGCTCATGGAAACAAGGAAAATCCTCTCTGATAAAAAAATCAAGGTCTCTGCAACCTGTATCAGGCTTCCTGTTAGATTTGGACATTCCATCTCTGTTACAGTGGAATTAAAAAGGGAGTTCACAATCGAAGATATCAAAAAGGAGCTTAACGCATTTCCAGGCTTAGTTGTTTACGACAAGCCAGAAGATTCAAAATATCCATACCCTCTCCTTGTAGAAGATAGAGATGAAGTTTTTGTGGGAAGGATAAGGGCTGACCCCATCTTTAAGAACGGACTCTCCATGTGGATTGCGGGTGATAATATAAGAAAAGGCGCAGCTACCAATGCTGTCCAAATTGCAGAATTGTTGTATAAGGAGGAACTTGTCTAACTTTCTTCAACTCTTTCATCCTTTTCCCTTGAAGGTAATAAGTGGCAGGGGAATTTATCTAACGCTTGAGGACGGAAAAGAATATGTAGACCTTTTCTCGGGACTTGGTGTAAATCTGTTAGGTTACAATCATCCTGATATTTTAGACGCTCTCTCAGAAACTTTCCCTATGCATCTATCTGCGCTTTTAGAACATCCCTTAAAGGAAGAAGTTGCAAGTGACCTCACAAGGATAACGGGATTTGACAAGGTTTTCTTTTCGAATAGTGGAACAGAATCGGTCGAGGGAGCCATAAAATTTATGTGGAAATGGCTTGAGAGAAGAGGAAGTAATAAGAAAAAGGTTATTGCTTTCAGGGGTTCCTTCCATGGTAGGACACTTGGTTCTATGACTGTAACGGATATTCTGTTGCATCAGAGATTCCCAACGCTTGATCTTAATACAGTCTTTCTCCCTTTTGGAGATAAAGAAGCATTTACAGAAGAAATAGAAAAGGGATGTGATTTTGTTATACTCGAGCCTATTCAAGGAGCTTCTGGTGTCATAATAGCAGAGCAAAAATTCTATGAAACGGTATCTATTTTACATAGAGAATTTGGTTTTGGGCTCATTGCTGATGAAATCCAGTCAGGTCTTGGAAGAACCGGTGAATTTCTTGCATCAACCCTATTTGGACTTGATCCAGATATTGTCACACTTGCAAAAGGGTTAGGGGGAGGACTGCCACTAGGCGCAATCCTACTTAAGGAAAAAATTGCTAATTCTATAAAACCCGGTGACCACGGAACAACTACAGGAGGTAACTATCTCTCTTTAAGATTATCCAAGGTATTGATAAAGAACATAGAAGAACTTTTGGAACATGTAAAAAACCTCGATACATTACTAAAAGATATACTTATCCCCAATTTATTGACAAATCCTAAAATAAGAGAGGTCAGGCAAAGAGGACTTTTTATTGCTATTGAATTAAAAAAAGATAAATCAGACGAAGTAAAAGAGATTCTATTTGAGAAGGGATATCTTGTAAACAGCATAATGAAAAAGACTATAAGACTACTTCCTCCATTAATAATCACCATTGAAGAACTCAAAAGTGCAATAGAGGAATTGAACGAGGTTATAGAAGGGTTTTAAAAATCTTTACTGTAGAATCTAAGTAATAGAACTCTCAGTATTGCATTAATTATAATCGAAGGTAGGAAAATAAGAAGAAGTATTCTATCCAAAAGAGAGGTTCTGTGTTTTACAAAATATCTTAGTAGCCCCTTTGTATGGAGAGGAATCATCTTCTCCTTTACCTTCCCTGTGCTCTTTCCTCTCTTATGGATAACGGAAGCGCCGGGAAAGAATAGAATCCTTCCACCCCCTTCTTTAACCCTTGCACAAAGATCAACATCGTTAAAGAACATCGAAAATTTCTTGTCCAATAATACATCCGTAAACCCCGTTAGAATTTCACTCGGAACTTTTGACCTTGAGTTCGCTATGGGATGGATTTTAGTTTTATCATCACGGCAAACTGTTTGGCTTTCTAACGGGGTAAAAAAGGATTTTCTTAAGAAGAGTGCTGCTCCCATTGGTTGCTCAACATCTTTTATCTCTTTATAATTAAAATCGGGAATTCTCCAACTATTAATATTTTTTGAAAAAGGGAAAATCCTTGATAAACCAGTGAGTTCAAAAAAGAGTATCCTGAAATCAGGGAACCTTCTCAAGGATGGCTGAATCGTTTTATCCGGATTAAGAACCAAAGGTCCCAGAATGATAACACTATAATTCATCTCCATGTAATC
>SOIS01000016.1 GCA_004375965.1 Candidatus Cloacimonadota bacterium
ATGTAACAACTTATGGAAAATAGTGGAAAAGGATTAAGAGTCCGTTGCTCTACCATTTGAGCTAGCGGCGCTCCTTGCCTAACTTACCACAAAATTTTTGGACTGCCAAAAGGAAATTATACATTTAAAAAATTAGCAGTATCACAATGATAACTCTCTCAGAGTCATTGCGAGCCCTACAGAGACATGCGTAGCAATCACATATTGCATGAAAACAAGTATGAGATTGCTTCGCGAGAAAGTAGGAGCGTTCAATTGAACGCCCCTACTCGCAATGACATCCTTTTTGTCAGTGTAAATCTGTGTCCTCCTGTGCCTAAAATTTTCTTGACATAAATTTTCCACTATGATAGTATGCCTTCGGCTACGTAGAGATATGGTATCTTAAAGGAGGTATGAATGCCTAAATATCGAATAGCTGTACTCCCTGGAGATGGAATAGGTAGGGATGTAATAGAAGCAGCAAGGATTGTTCTTGATAAAATAAAGCTTGATGCAGAATATGTAGAAGCAGAGATTGGCTGGGAATTCTGGAAAACGGAAGGGAATCCGCTTCCTGACAGAACGATAAGGATACTAAAAAATACAGATTGTGCACTCTTTGGTGCAATCACCTCAAAACCAAAAGAGGAAGCAGCAAAGGAACTTGCTCCAGAACTAAGAGAAAAGGGCTACGTTTACTATAGCCCCATTGTAAGATTAAGACAGGAGTTTGACCTCTATACAAATTTAAGACCCTGCAAGGCATACAAGGGGAATCCTCTCAACTATCGCGATGACATACATCTTGTAATATTCAGAGAAAACACAGAAGGACTATACGCCGGTGTTGAATATTACCCAGTTCCAGAGGACTTTAGGAAGGTCATTAATGCACATAGAAAAATGAAGAAATTTGAGATGGTGGTTAATACCGATATGGCAATTTCTTTGAGGATATTTACAAAGAAAGGCTGCCAGAGGATACTAAAATCTGCCTTTGAGTATGCAAGAAAGCACAAAAGAAAATCGGTTGCATTGGTGGAAAAACCGAATGTGATACGGGAAACAAGTGGAATGATGGTTAAAGAGGCACGGGAGATGAAAAACCAGTATCCTGAGATTGAACTTTTTGAAGCAAATGTCGATGCAATGGCTATGTGGCTTATAAAAAATCCACAGAATTATGATATACTTGTTGCATCAAATATGTTTGGGGATATAATCTCTGACCTTTCAGCTCAACTTATAGGGGGACTGGGCTTTGCATACAGTGGAAATATAGGTGATACCTATGCGCTTTTCGAACCCACCCATGGTTCTGCCCCCAAGTATGCTGGGATGTACAGGGTGAATCCCATAGCAATGATTCTTGCCTCAAGACTTATGATGGAATGGCTTGGAGAGACAGATAAGGCGGAAAAGGTTGAAAAGGCAGTTTCTGAAGTTATAGCAGAGGGAAAGATAAAAACATATGATATGGGTGGAGATAGTACAACACTTGAGGTTGCCAAAGCAATAGCAGAGAAGATTCACGATTAAAAGTACAGAGAAATTTAAGTACAAGATATACTGTAAAAAAACGCTGTTCTGTAATAAAATGTTGCACTGTAGTAAAACACTTCGTTGTAATATAACGCTTCGTTGAAATAATGAGATTGCTTCGGAAGCGAGTAAGGAAGTGTACTCGCAATGACAAACCAAAGAGCACAAGTCACAAGCTCACAAAAGGCGCAGGCTAAACCCTGTGTAATAACATATTACCTCAAAAGTTTTGTATTACATGGAGTAAAGCCTGCGGCTACCAATTACACAATTACGATACTCTTTGTTTGCTTTGCGCTCCATGCAGTGAGGAAATCAGTAACCTGTGGTTTCTCTAAAATGCTAAGATTATATTTCTTAATTTCCTTTCTTTTTATACTTTGCACAGAACCTTCCTTCTCTGCATTTGAAGGGGAAAACGATTTTATCATTCATCCAACTTCAACTGTGTACAGCTTCCTTCCATCAGATTATCTTCTTAAAAAAAAGTTTATTTTTACTACATCCGGTTCGAGGCTCTACTCAATGCCAGAATGTAATAAGATACACACAGGTTTATTGAGTGCCTTTCCTTTTGCACTTTTCGGAGTAGATGTATCCTTCTTTGGTTCTGAATTGTATAATGAGACAGAACTCGGTCTTTCTATCCTCAAAGGGACAAAAAACCTATTTGGCATCAGGATGAAAATAATGAAACTTGGGATAAAAGGATATGGTTCGAGGTTTTATTGGGGTAATGATCTCCTTTTCCTCTCACAGAATAAACTTTTTTATTTCCAATCCATCTACACAAATGCACTCTCTTACGGATATAGATATGATGAGGAGAAACCTATCTCTTCTTTTTCTTCCTTTTTAAGGATTTATCCAGGTGAGTGGAATTCCTTTAATATAAAAATCACATTTTCAGTTCTCACAGGTACCAATTTTGAAATTGGGAATGGTGTTAAACTATCCAATACCCTATCCGTGGGCGGAGGTTTCGACATTGAGACAAGGTCTATCTCTTCTAATCTTCTCCTATCTCTCTCCAGTACAGACCTAACGTATTCCATCTCCTCTCATCCAGAACTTGGATTAACCCACACCATAGGTCTGATATTCTCCCAGGTCAAGGAAAGTAGGGAGTAAGGAGTAGAAAGAAATTGAGAGAAAAGGGATGTACGATGGATAATGTAAGATGGAGGCATGATTGCTTCGCCAGAGTAGAGCAAGAAGAGGATCTCTCAATGACACAGCGCCCCAATAACTTAATAACATAATAACTCAATAACTATATGTTAAACTCTTCAATTATCCGCATTTATTCAGTACTTGTTCTTCTCTTTCTCTCCTATTTTCCCCTCCTGGGGAGCGAGGATTTTTCACTTGATAAAGAGGTTTCGCTTCCCTCTGACCTTCTCGAAACCCTTGATAAACTCAAGGAAAATCCCATTGATATTAATAGTGCAACCTATGATGAACTTCTACAGATTCCTTATATTACACCGTTACTTGCTATGAGAATCGAAGATTACAGAAAAAAGAAAAAGATAATCTCTTATACTAACGACTTGTTAAAGATTGCAGGTTTTAATAAACCGCTTCTTCGTAAAATTTCTCCCTATATTACGCTGAGATTGAAACGAATTAAAAGGGGTGCAATCAGATGGAAAACCATCGCAAGTAACAAATATCCCCTTAAAGAGGGTTACAGTGGAAGTTCACTCAAGATCTCTAACAGGATTAGGTATAATGATGAGCATATCGCAGTTGGAGGGGCTGCGTATAAGGATGCTTATGAAAAGAGTTACATCGATTTCTACACACTCTATTGTTATATCCAAAAAAATGACTACGGAATTATTGCTGGGGATTATGCACTCGACATCGGTGAACGATTGATTGTAGGGTATCCTGGTTTCATTTTTAAAAGCAGTGGTATCGTAAAAGGGAGAGAATACTTTATAAAACCCTATTCTTCAGGGTTTGAAGACTATTCACTCAGGGGATGTGCTCTAAGTAAAGACTGGAAGAGACTCAAAAGTGGATTCTTTGTCTCAGATAAAAAAGAGGATGCAACTATTGAGGATGGTGTTGTAAAAAGGGTTATATATGAAACTCCCTATCACAGAAGTGAAACTGAAATAGAGAAAAAAGATAAAATCAGGGAACGGCTTGTAGGTGGGTTTATAGGTGGTGGCTCTGAACGCCTAAGAATAACCGCAACCTCTCTCTTTGCTTACTACAATAAAAGAGTTGAACCCGATTCCGCACACTACTATCGTTTCAGTGGGAATCGATATGGACTCGCAGGTGTCCATGCAGTCTATAACATGAAAAATATCTCATTGTGGTCGGAATTCGCTTATGCTTTATTTACAAAAGGGAGTGGAATAATAATAGGTGCCACCTGTACATCCAATAATACATCAGTTTCCTTTCTATACAGGGATTACACTGAGAAATTTTACAGTCCGAGAGCATTCTCCTTTTGTGAAAGTGAAGTGAGAAATGAAAGGGGATTCTATACATATGTTACCAGCAAACTGCCGCAGCATTTTTATTTTTCAGGTTATATTGACATTTTTAATAGGCAGCATCCAACATATTTTAATCCTTTATCAACAAGAGGATATGAAGTCTTCACATCTATAGAAAAAAGAATAACGATGAGCAATATTTATGTGAGATACAAAAGAAAGGAGAAGGATAATTATCAATGGGAAGACAAAAACCTGAAATATGAACGGCAGAATCTGAGGTTAACCATTAAAACGGAAATAGATAAGTCAGTAAATTTCAAAGCATTATGGGAAGGTGTGATTTTTTATGTGCCGTACATAGGATTGCAGGAGACAGGAAATCTCCTTTCGCTCTCCTTTAAATCAGCGATATTTAATGAAGTAGTTTTTGAATCAGGTCTGGTCTTTTTCCAGACAGACTCTTACTATTCAAGAATCTATCTCTTTCTTAATGATATACCTGGCTTTATGTATACGAGACCTTTTTATGGAAAAGGGAAGGATTTTTATCTTCTTGTTAAGGTAAGAGTTCTAAATAATCTCCGTATATATGGAAGGGTTGAAAGGGAGGAAAAAGAGGAAAAAACTGAAAGAATTTTTAAGATTGGATTGGAATGGAGATGATCAAACGCAGGAAGCGCAGTAAACGCAACAACGGCAACATCTCAATAAACCAGAGAAAGAAATCTTAATGAGAAAGAATGACAGGAATCAGATTCAAATGAAACAATTAGAAGAAACTATATCTAAATTAAATTATATGAAAGGGATGTATGTTGTGGTGGCACTTCCATTACCTCTCTCGAAGAACTTTATATACAGTGTTCCTTCCCTTTTAGCTTCTGATATTGGGATTGGTATTCCCGTTTTTGTTCCTTTTGGTAGGAGAAATCTTACTGGATATATTATAGGATTCCAAAAGGATGCGCCAAAAGGCGTAAAACCAATAAAAGAGGTTGTGGATAGAGAGTCCCTTTTTTCTCCTGAATTGCTCGAACTCTTTACCTGGATTGCAAACTACTACCTCACCCCTCTCGGATTGGTGATAAAGGCATCAATCCCACCTCGTCTCGCTATGAAGGAAAAGGTTTGTGCTTTTTTCAGAGAAGGCTCTATAGAGGAGATAACGGAGGATGAAACTGCTCTTGCTATATATCAAGAACTGAAGAAAAGACCTCTTTCAAAAAACTATATCAGAAGAAAATTCAAGGATTCAACACATGCATACGACCTTCTGTTGAAAAAGGGACTTATTTACGAGGAGACAATAAAGATACGACCTGCTAAAAAGGTTGAGAAATACAGAGTAAGATTAACATCATCCTTTGATGAAGAGATACATAATAACCTAAGAAAATTTGCTCAGAAACAGGCGGAGATTTATAAATTCCTGTCCATTAAGCCTGATGGTACAGAAAAAAGTGAGATTTATAAAATCTTTGGAAATGTTTATTCCTCACTAAAAGTGCTTGAGAAAAAAAACCTCATTACATTCTCTGTGCTTCCCTTTGTTCAAGAGATTCCCCATCTCCCAAAAAGGGAAATAAAGAGACCGAAACTCACACATACTCAGAAAGAAGCAGTAAATAGAATAAGAGACGCTGTAGAGAACGAGAGGTATGAAACATTCCTTATCTTCGGCATCACAGGGAGTGGAAAAACAGAGGTCTATCTCAGAACAGTAGAGGATGTATTAAAAAAGGGAAAGAGTGCAATCATGCTTGTCCCTGAGATTTCCCTTACTGCACAGACAGTAGAAGCTTTCAAGTCAAGATTCGAAGAGACGGTTGTAATATATCACAGCAGATTGGGTGAAAAAGAAAGAGTAGAGGTATGGAAGGGTATAAAAGAAGGAAAATACAGAGTTGTTATAGGTGCACGATTTGCTGTTTTTGCTCCTGTCAAAAATTTAGGTGCAATCATTGTTGATGAGGAACATGCGAGCACATATAAACAGAAAGGGAAAGAGCCTCTCTATTCCGCACGGGCTGCAGCTGTTATAAGGGCACGCACAGAGAAAGCGGTCTGTATTCTTGGAAGTGCGACACCCTCCATTGAATCCTTTTACAATACAAAAAAGGGAAAGTACAGGCTTATAGAATTGCCAAAGAGGATAGACGAAAGGAAACTCCCACCTGTAGAGATTGTTGATATGAGGAAGGAAGACGATTTTCTTCTCTCTCATACTATGAAGGAAAAAATGGAAGAAAGGATAAAGAAAGTTGAGCAGATTATCCTTTTTATAAATAGAAGGGGATTTTCAAATTATCTTGTATGCAGGGATTGTGGGTTTTCTCCGCGATGTCCATTCTGTGACCTGACCCTTACATACCACAGAAAGGACTCACTTTTGAAATGTCACTACTGTGGCTATGAAGAGAATGCACCGAGACGTTGTCCCAAATGCAATAGTTCAAGGTTCTTCTATGCAGGAATGGGAACACAAAGAATAGAGCAATATCTCGAAAAGAAATTCCCGGGATTAAAGGTGATGAGGATGGACCTTGATACAATGAAGAGAAAGTGGGCACACATGGAAAGTTTTTTCAGATTCAGAGAGGGTGAAGCAGACCTTCTCCTCGGGACACAGATGGTAGCAAAGGGATTTGACCTTCCCAAGGTTACACTTGTCGGTGTAATATCAAGTGACACCGTTTTAAACTTTCCCGATTTCAGGTCACAGGAGAGGACATTCCAGTTACTCACACAGGTGGCAGGAAGAACAGGTAGGGGGATTCTCGGTGGTGAAGTGGTTATCCAGACATACGCACCTGAGCATTATGCTATCAAGGAATCACAGTCACATAACTATGAAGGATTCTACAAGAAAGAGATTGACATACGGAAAGAACTTAATTATCCACCCTTCTCAAGGCTAACAAGGATTATTCTCTCCTCTATGGATGAGAAAAAACTCAATTCTTCTTCACATGAACTTGCTCGAATGATTAAAAAATCAATCAAACAAGAAAAATACACTATAGAAGTTTTAGGACCCGCTCCCTGTCCGCTCTCACGGTTAAAGGGAAAATACCGATATCATATCCTACTAAAATGCAAGAAACCTTTCCTTATCCAAAAAATTCTATCACAACTGAAGGACATATACAGGGTCAAAGGTCTACATGTCCTATACGACATCGACCCGATCGATATGATGTAGCCCCCACTCCCTGTTTGTCAGCCACAGATTTACACAGATAAACACTGATTCTTTTTCTACTTACTATTTCATATTTGCTATTTGTTGCCTTTTCTGTCCTGCCACAGAAGGACACAAAAAAACCACAGTTATTTCTCGTGTTCTCAACCAATATAACTAACCAATCCAACTAAACAAATAAAACATCTCATGCCACGGATGAACACAAATTCTTTGTTAAAGTCTTTCTACTGCCACAGAAAATCAGAGAAAATATTAATCCTTTGCTTCCGTTATTTCGGACTCTTTTTTAAAATCATTGACAAAGGAGAAGTCAGTATATGAGTGTGGTAGGTTCAGCCTTTATCGAAAGTGGAGCGATGTCTCCTCTTTTATAATGGTCATAACCACAGGATCCAATCATTGCTGCATTGTCAGTACAGAGCATTTTATCAGGAAAATAAACATTAAATCCTTTCTTTTTCGCTTCCCTGGAAAATGTTTCTCGTAATTGCTCGTTTGCTGCAACTCCTCCCGAGATAGCTATCCTCATAATCTTCGTCTCGCTCATCGCCTTTACTGATTTCTTAACAAGCATTGTGATTGCTGTCTTTTGGAATGATGCAGCAATATTAGCTTTTTGCATCCCCTTCTCCTCTTCTGCTAGTTTCCTCAGATAGTAAAGAACAGCTGTCTTTAATCCGCTGAAGCTGAAATCATATCCTTTTACCCTGCCGATCGGGAACGAAATGGCACGGGGATCACCGCTCTCTGCCATTTTTTCTATTTCAGGACCACCAGGATAGGAAAGTCCAAGCAAATTTCCTACCTTATCGAATGCTTCACCGCAGGCATCATCAAGAGTCGAACCTAACAAACGGTACTTCCCTCGTTCCTCTATAATGAGAAGGTCTGTATGCCCACCTGAAACAATAAGACCTATAAGTGGAGGTTCAAGACCAGGGTATGTAAGAAAGTTTGCGTATATGTGTCCCTCCAGATGGTTAACCGTAACAAGCGGGATATCAAGGGAAAAGGAGAGGGATTTTGCAAAGGATAGTCCGACTAAGAGCGAACCTATGAGACCCGGGCTCTGTGTAACTGCAACTGCATCCAAGTCTGATAAAGAAACGTTTGCATCGTGAAGGCTTTTTTTGACAACAGGGATTATGTTTTTGATGTGGTCTCTTGAAGCAAGTTCAGGGACAACACCTCCGTATTCAGCATGTATATCCTGTGAATATACCACATTGGAGAGAATTTCCTTTCCATCCCTTACAACTGCCGCTGCTGTCTCATCACAGGAGGTTTCAATTCCGAGTATTACCATTTTTGTGAAAGGTGCAACAGAAACAATTTTAACCGCGATAACACAGTGTTACTTATATTTCATTAAACATATTAATAGGACACGGATTCAACAAATAAATATTGAGCTTTTGGTGAGCATTTTCTTTCCTTACTCTCTCAACCTAATTTCTACCCTTTGCGGCTCGCAAGATTTGAAAATTATGCCTTCTGGAAGATTAAAATACGGTATTACATCTTTTCCTGCATTCTCAATATCTATATATGCCTTTATATCAGAAGGGTTTACATTCTTTAAGAGGTTCTCCAGTCCCCTAACAGTTACGCTTATGGATTCAGGATAAACCTCGTAGTCCCCATCTCCTTTTAGAATTATTCTCACACCTGATAAGGTTTTTATTGTATACTTTTCGAAAAGGATATTCACCATTACCTTATCCATCTCACTTGAGAAACTACCATCAGGAATAACGAGTTTTTTATCTACTGTAAAGTCCTTCTCTTTTTTCGAAACATCAATAGTATCTGTCACTACCTCCTTCACTCCCTTCAATCTATTTCTACCGCCAATAAGAACAATACTATCAGGTTCGACTATTATATCTCTTATAAAACTTCCTTCCTGTGGCTTTCCACTTATTACAGCTTTAACGGAAACCATTTTCATATCTTTTTCTTCAGTTTCTACTATCAATTTTTTGGGTGTAACTATCCCCATGATATCAAGTGGACGCCAGCTTGGAAGGACAATCCAATTTTGGGACAATTCGATTCTATTTTTCCCTTGAACTGCATTTGTAAGGTCAACCTTAATATATGGATGTCCGAAAAATGTTAGCAGTATCTGTTGTTTAACTTTAGTTCTAATCTGAACGGTTACTATTATATCTGCACCGTCTACAATTACGAGATGTTCTGGAAGGTTCTGAAACTTAATAGGTGTGTTCACTGTTTCAAAAACCCATCTTTCTGATATCACATGGAACCACAAAAGAATAGCAATAACGACAGAACCAATTTTTATTGAAATATTGTTAAGAATCCACCTAGCCATAAGACAATATCAGGAAGATGATTTGTCCATCTTCTGTTTTACCATAAAGTAATAAATTATTGCCCCTATCCATTGCGTGAGGATTATGATGAGTATCCAAATTAGTTTCGTATTCTCTCCCAGGGATGGAAAATTTTTCTCTTCCCTCTTTATGCAATCAACAAGCATCCATATCCAGAGACCGAGAAGTCCCAGGATTATAAGCCATATAAAAGGAACTATACAGAAAGGAAATATTCTCATTTCACCTCCTATTGTAACAGGATATACTACAGTTCAACTATTTATTTCTATTCTCTTTTCTGTTTCTGGATTGAAGAAGTTGGATTTTTCTATCAAAGGTTTTAGCTGGAGTTCCTCTCCTACCTTATAACTTAAATGGGATTGCACCCTTGCGATTAATTCCATTCCTTGCAGGTCGAGGTATAGAAATATTTCGTTTCCCATTGGTTCAACAACAGAGATTGTGGCTTTAAATGAACCTTCTATTGTTTTGGATACAGGGATAAGATGTTCAGGTCTTATCCCCCAGATGATTTCTCTGTTTATAAAGGGATGAAGTCTCTTTACGAATCCTTCATTTATTGCTATACGTATGATTTCATTCTTGAAAAATGTCTTTTTGTTACTGATAATCCTTCCCTGGAGAAAATTCATTGATGGACTTCCGATGAAACCGCCAACAAAGATGTTACTCGGATTATTGTAAAGATTGATGGGATCTGCAATCTGTTGTACTTCACCATCCTTTAGCACAACGATTCTGTCACCCATTGTCATTGCCTCTGTTTGGTCATGTGTAACATAAATCATAGTTACTTGCAGCCGGTTGTGAAGTTTCGATAACTCTGCGCGCATCTGTACTCTTAGTTTTGCATCAAGGTTTGAAAGGGGTTCATCAAATAAAAAAACCTTTGGATTACGAACAATTGCCCTACCTACTGCAACCCTCTGTTTTTCACCACCAGAAAGTTCTTTTGGTCTTCTTCTACAAAGATCCTCAATACCAAGGATGTCGGATGTCTCTGCTATTCTCTTTTCTATTTCACTCTTTGGAAACCGCCTTAATTTTAAACCAAAAGCCATATTATCGTAAACAGTCATATGTGGATAGAGGGCATAATTTTGAAAAACCATTGCTACATCCCTGTTCTTTGGTGGAACATCGGTTACATCTTTTTTATCTATATAGACCTTCCCATCTGTTGGTTCTTCAAGTCCTGCAATAGTTCTAAGAACTGTCGATTTTCCACAGCCAGAAGGACCTACAAGCACAATAAATTCCTTATCCTTAATTTTGAGGTTAATATCTTTTACCGCTACAATTTCTTTACCAAAAACCTTTGTTATGTGCTCAAGTCTAACTTCTGCCATCTCACCTATTATGTTTTGCTATTTTTTTTGAAGCAAAAATCTTAGTATTGTAATAACGGTATCCCTAAGTTCCTTTCTGTCAACGATAGTATCAACAAACCCATGCTCGAGGAGAAATTTAGCCCGCTGAAACCCCTCTGGTAGTTTCTGCTTGATTGTTTGCTCTATAACCCGTGGTCCTGCAAATCCAAGGAGAGCACCAGGCTCTGAGATAACAATGTCTCCTATAGATGAGTAAGAAGCCATTACTCCTGCTGTAGTCGGGTCTGTAAGGATACTAATATAAGGAATCCTTGCCTTTTCAAGTTCAGCAAGGGCTGAACCTGTTTTTGCCATCTGCATAAGTGAAAGGATTCCTTCTTGCATCCTTGCGCCCCCAGAACTGCTCACTATTACAAGTGGGATTTTTTTCTCTATTGCCCTTAGTATAGCTCTCTTCACTTTCTCACCAACTACAGAACCCATACTTCCACCTCTGAAACCAAAATCCATTACAGCAAACTCAACCTCAAAACCACCTATTTCCCCTTCTCCTGTTACAACTGCCTCTTTCAATCCCTTTTTTTCCTGGGTTTCCTTTATCTGTTTCACGTATCCATCAAAATGTAGTGGATCAGTTGTTGTGATTGTGGTATCTTGTTCCTTTAATTCACCATCAAGAAGGATTTTGATATATTCCTTGCTTCCAATTCTGAAGTGATAGCCACATTTTTTACACACAAAGAGGTCTCTCTCAAGTTCCTTTCTGTAAAGTATCTCACCGCATCCCTCGCATTTCTGCCACAGCCCATCTGGAACAATCTTTCGTTCCTCAGGTGGCTTCAGTTTTCTTTTTCTCCTAAACCACTTCATAAAAAAATAATATCACACGAAAATTATGAAGTCAAGTATTTTATTCACATTCGTAAGTATGTAACTTCGTTTGAAACGTTAGAATCATTCATATTGTTTTTTCCTTTTTCTGGCTTGCTTTGTCTTTCCTTCTACTTACTCCATACTATTCTTACCATCGTGCTCCTGTGCCTTTTTCATTCCTGAATTTTTTCTTGACTTTGTATATGGGAGGTGATATTATCCCCGCAAATCGAAGAAAATATGATTAATGGAAGAATGTTTATAAATGGCAATTGGAGAGATGGTAAAGAGTATATTGAAGTGGTAAATCCGTTTTCAAATGAGATAATCGGTAGGGTTCCAAAAGCGGAAGATAAAGACATTGAAGACTCTATAAATACCGCTGTCAGTTCATTTCAAACATCAAAAACGCTTACTGCTTATGAACGCGCAAGGATACTTGGAGAAGTAAGTAAAAAAATAGAAGAACAGCAAAAAGAACTATCAAAACTCATCTCTCTCGAATCGGGAAAACCCATTCGTTATGCCCTCGGTGAGGTTAAAAGAGCAGTAGAAACATTCAAGTTTGCCTCTATTGAAGCACAGGAAATTTACGGGAAAGTCATACCCATGGATGCGGCAACAAAGGGAAAGGATTACTTTGGATTCTACCTACGGGTCCCAAAGGGGGTAATACTTGCTATTACCCCCTTTAATTTTCCCCTGAATCTTGTTGCACATAAGGTTGGCCCTGCTATTGCATCCGGTAATAGTATAATACTAAAACCCGCATCTGTTACACCCCTTATTTCAGTAAAACTTGGTGAAATATTTGAGAATGCTGGACTTCCCAAGGGTATCTTAAACATCATCTTTGGTTCAGGGAGTGATGTGGGAAGAAAACTCGTCAGGGATGAAAGAATACAAATGGTTACATTTACCGGAAGCCTTCCTGTAGGCGAAGTTATCAAAAGAGAGGCAGGATTCAAAACAGTAACCCTTGAACTTGGTAATAACAGCCCAGTTGTTTTAGAAGACGTGGACGATCTTCATCAGGTAGTTGATAGATTAATCATTGGAGCATTTGCTTATTCCGGTCAGGTCTGTATCTCGGTACAGAGAATATATGTAAACAGAAACCTTTTTGATGATTTCGTTTCCCTCTTCGTAGAGAAAACAGAAAAATTAAAGATAGGAGACCCCCTCCTTCCGGATACAGATATTGGCCCAATGATTTCTCCATCTGAAGCAACAAGGGCTATGGACTGGCTCAACGAGGCAACATCAGAGGGTGCAAAGGTTCTTACAGGAGGGGAAAGGAAAAAAGACATAATTTTACCAACCGTCTTAACAAATGTTTCAAAAGAGATGAGGGTAGTAAAGGATGAGGTTTTTGCACCTGTAGTCTCAATCATTCCCTATGATAATTTTGATGAAGCAATAAAACTTGCAAATGAAACAAAGTATGGACTCCAGGCTGGTGTCTTTACAAAAAATGTGGACAATATCTTTAAAGCAGTAGATTCAATTAATGCTGGTGGGCTGATTCTTAATGATTTTCCAACATTTAGAGTTGATCATATGCCTTATGGTGGTGTAAAAAAAAGTGGAATGGGGAGAGAAGGATTAAAATACGCAATTGAGGAGATGACCGAAATAAAACTGGTTGTAATAAAAAAGTGAGAAATGAGGAGGAGATATGTCTGTAAAACCAAGAGAAGCAACGAAAAAAGTTAAGCCGTATATCCCTGGTAAACCCATCGAAGAACTGAAACGGGAACTTGGCATAACAGAAGAAATTTTAAAACTTGCATCAAATGAGAACCCCGTAGGAACCTCTCCGAAAGCACTTGAAGCAATCAAGGAAAGTATCGGGGAGACATATCTCTATCCAGATGATGAGTGTTTTTACCTGAAAAGGGGGTTATCAAAACACCTTGGTGTTAATGCAGAAAATCTCATTGTAGGCAACGGATCAGTCGAACTAATACTCATTGCTTCTATGGTTTATCTCACCCCTGACGATGAATTCATAATGGGAGACCAGTCGTTTGCTCTTGGAAAGATTTCAGCAACGTTAATGGGTGCAATCTTCACGGGTATCACAGAGAAGGATTATACACATGACCTGAATGCAATAAGAGATGCAGTGAGTGAGAAAACAAAGATTATTTATATTGACAACCCATGTAATCCTCTCGGTACAAAACTCTCAAGAAAGGGAATTGAAGATTTTGTTAATTCAATACCTGACGGAATCCTGATTATACTCGATGAAGCATACTATGAATTTGTCAGGGATGAGGATTTCCCCGATTCAATAAAATTTGTCAAAGAGAATAAAAATGTCTTTGTATTGCGAACGTTTTCAAAGATATACGGACTTGCTGCATTACGAATAGGATATGGCATAGCTCCCCCTGAAATTATAAGCACTATCAGGAAAGCTCGCCTTCCTTTCAACGCAAACAGGCTTGGACAGATTGCAGCACTTGCTGCACTGAAAGACGAAGAGCATATACAGAGGACACTAAAGATAAACGAGGAAGGCGAAACTTACATTACAAAAGAGTTTGATAAAATGGGAATTTTCTACATACCTACATGTACAAATTTTATCACATTTAAAACTGAGCTAGATGGGATAACCCTTTTTGCCGAACTACAAAAAAGAGGAATTATTGTTAGACCGCTCAAAAACTATGGCATCCCTGAATTCATCAGGGTAACTATTGGAAACAAACATCAAAATCAGCGTTTCATCAAAACGTTGAAGGAAATACTTGCTAAATAAGGATAACTCTATGCAAGGATAAAGGAAAAAGGGAAAAATAAGATGGTAAAGTCCTTCGAAGAATTAAAGGAAAGGGCGAAAGTTAAAGGTCAAAAGAGACTTGTTGTTGCCTGCGCTGAGGATAAAACGGTATTAGAGGCTTCTATGTCTGCTATGGAAACAGGACTTATCACTCCTATTTTTGTAGGAGATAAGAATAAAATACTTGAAATTGGAAAATCATGCGGTTTTAGTGTAGATAACAAATATATTGAGGATATAATAGGTGTTGAAAACAGCGTCAAAAAATCTGTTGAGATTGTCCGTTCTGGAAATGGCGACTTTCTCCTGAAGGGGATTGTCAAAACTTCAACATTCTTAAAAGGATTGCTTGATGCAGAATGTGGATTGAGAACATCAAGAAGACTCACCCATTCAGCAATCCTTGAAGCTCCGGGCTACCATAAGTTGTTTCAGTTAACCGATGGCGGTATGAACGTAAAACCAGACGTCGAGACAAAAATTGATATTATCAAAAATGCCTGCGATTTTGCACTTTCCCTCGGGGTGATGAAACCAAAAGTTGCCATTCTTGCAGCAGTTGAGGTTGTAAATCCTGAAATGCAAGAAACTGTTGATGCAGCAATTATAAAGCAAATGGCTGAAAGAGGACAGTTAGGAGAGATTCTCGTAGATGGTCCACTTGCACTCGACCTTGCTGTCTCTAAAGAAGCCTGTGAAAAAAAGGGTATAACAAGTAGCGTCGCAGGTGATGCAGATATTCTTATTGTTCCAGATATTGCGGCAGGAAACATCTCCGCAAAGATTTTAATATATCTCGGAAAAGCTAAGGCAGCTGGAATAATTCTTGGTGCAAAAGCTCCTGTTGTTATGTTATCAAGGGCAGACGACACAGAAACAAAGCTAAATTCCATTGCACTCGGTGTATTAAGCTGCTCATAACAAATGCTTTAAAATTGAACTATAGAAAATTTTTCTTAATCTTATTAACAATATTCTTTGTACTTTCCCTTTTCACGATTCTCTACTGTGAAGAGAGTGGGTTAAAAGAAAAAATTGTCCATTCACTTTCAAAAAAAGGAATCCATCCAGGAATAGCAGTCCTTTTAATATCAATGCTTCCAATATTTGAACTGAGGGGTGGAATCCCTGTGGGTATTAACCTCTTTAATATATCCTGGTACATTGTTGTCCCCATAGCAATTGTGGGAAATATGATTCCTGTTATTCCTATCTTACTATTACTAGGCCCACTTTCAAGGTTATTAAGCAAGATAAAATTTTTCAGAGTTTTTTTTGACTGGCTCTTCAAGCGTACAAGAAGCAGAAGTGCAGTTGTGGAAAGGTACAAGTCTATCGGCCTCATGCTCTTCGTTGCCATTCCGCTCCCGGTCACCGGTGCATGGACCGGTTCTGTTGCAGCATTCCTTTTCAATATAAGGCTTCATAATGCAATAATATCAATCCTTTTTGGTGTATTCATCGCATCAGTTATTGTAACCACCCTCTCCCTGCTCGGCATCTGGGGAGCAGTAATTGCTGGTATTGCCCTAATGACACTGGGTATCCTTTCGCTCCGCCGTTCGGTCCGGTAACAACTGTGTTGCAGTATTGCGGTGTTGCTGTTTTGCAGTTCAAGGAATTGTAATAACTCTATTTTTGCTTAAAATAAAGGAAAAGGCAAATGATTAGATTCAGTAGTTCTTAGAGTAGGAATTAATTTTATTAAGCTTCTGTATGTTCTGTTCAACTGCAGCACTGCACAACTGCATAACCGCAGCACTGCATACTGTCCTTCATTATCTTATAACCGCTATCTTGCCTGTTTTATTGTTTCCGTTTGGAGTTACAACCAAAAATATGTATATTCCTGAATCAACAGGATTATTGTTTGCATCATTACCGTCCCAGTATGCCATGTGCATTTGTCTGTCAATATCATCAATAGTTTTTATTCTTTTCAGAGAAACGGAGTAGATATAAATCTTCGCATCATCAGGTAACCTATTAAAATTTACTACATGGTGTTTCTTCGGGATAAAAGGATTCGGATAAACATCTATATCTACAAGGTCATCATCAGGAGAAAGTGGAATATCTCCTGTTTCGTATCGACTTATTCCATCCTTTGTAGCAACCCATAAATAACCGTTCCGTGTATCATATGCAAGTCCATCGAGATCATCTATAATAAAATCTGAAGCAAGACCATCGGCTACCGTTAATGAATCCCATTTTCCATCATATCTCAGAAGGGAAACACCTCTACTGCCAACCAGAAACCATCTATTGCCCTTCCAGTCAATGAGTATATCCATAATATTATCACCGAGCAATCCTGATGTGGTATGAGTATACGTATTAATTGTAACAGAATCCCTTACAACTGCAACGCCTGCTGCAGTTCCAACCCACAAATCACCATTTCTATCAAAAACAAGGTCAAACGCCTCTCCTGTTGGAAGCCCGGTTACGCTCGTCCATCTACCATCGGTTCTCAGAATACTAACACCTCTATGTGCCGAACCAAAATACATGTTTCCTGCGTTATCTTCTTCAATGGCAACAATATAATTTAAATAGTTTATATCCGTATAAACTTGCCAAGTGAAATCATCAGGACTGAGTTTACAAACTGAATTTGCAAAGTTTGAGAACCATTTATTCCCTTTTGAGTCAATGAATTGTGAACCAATAACACCACTTACAGGAAGGGCAAGAGAATCCCACTCCCCATTTTCTGAAAGTTTTATAATATCAATCTCGGCACCTATTCTCCAGATACCAAACCATTTATTGTTATCCTGATCCACATCCACCCATCTTATGTATCCTAATATCCCAAGTTCATTTGTATCGTTTAATATTTCCCATTCCCCATTTTCTCTACGGAAATGGCTTATTGTTTTTCCCCTTGCTTCGGAAACAAATCCACCGTAATGTACACCCCAGATATCGCCATTTTCATCAATGGTAATATCGGAAAAATTACTGCTGGATGGGCCAGGCAACCTGACAGTGCTCCATAGAGTATCTTCAAGAAAGGCGATTCCATCTCCATTAATCCCTATCCAAATCCCTCCGGTATTATCAGTACATATACCTGTTGTTCTCTTTATGTCCAACCCTTGATACACTCGTATCCATCTTGAATCAGATTTATTCCAGTAGTGTGGAGAGCTCTCAGTTGCAACCCAGAGCGAAAGGGAATCCTTAGAAAAAAGCTTATGTATCTTCCGGGAAGAAGCTGAAAGTCCATTATTTCTCAATGTCCAGTTATTAAAGCTTCCGGAAACAATACCATTTCTTGTGCCTATCCACAGTTCATTATCCCAGAAAGTGATTGCTGTTACAGTATCATCGGGAAGTCCCTCTACTATAGTGTTCCATGCCCACTGTGTTGTATCTGAAAAACTGTTATCAGGCACCATGCATACCCCACCTTCTGTTCCTACATAGAGTGTATCATTCATTAAAAAAAATGTGTTAATACCGTAATTCCGGAAATTATAAGGATTGTTACTCCAGGGGGTAAAAAACGGATCACCATTTGTATCCCATATATATACATTTTGGGTTGTTCCCATAAATAGGATATCTCCCTTTAGTAATCCGGTTTGAGGCTCTCCCTCAATACCAAAAATGAACGAAGAAATATTTTTTATTCTTGTTGTATCAACAGTGATAATTGTTATTCCATCGGGTGTAAAAAGGAATAAATTTTCGTTATCACTTACCAGACCATTTACCTTGTTTTCAATAAGACCATCTGTTTTGTTAAGTGTAACAAAGCTACTATCCTCAGGTGTAAAGATAACTAGCCCCTTCGAACTCCCAATAGCAATTTTATTATCAACTGATGTAATATCCGTCACATAGTTTGTATTATACCAGTTTCTAAAGCCGTTCGTATGAAGCAGTTTCGGATAAAGCTGCAATATTATAAAGAGAGAGAGAAGAAGGTAAATTTTTCTCATAGTTTAATATGCTCCTTTCGTGCTTAATACAGCTGGTATGGTCCTTAGTAGGATCGCAATATCGAGCAATAAAGACCAAGTATCAATATATTTAAGATCGAGTTTCATCCAGTCATCAAAATCCAATTCAGCCCTTCCCTGTATCTGCCATAAACAGGTAAGTCCTGGTTTCATTGATAATCTTCTTCTCTGCCAATCCTCATATAATCCTACTTCTTGTGGAACAGGCGGCCTCGGACCCACAAAACTCATATCCCCATTTAGAACATGAAGAAGTTGAGGTAATTCATCAATGCTTGTCTTTCTTAAAAACCACCCAACCCCTGTAATCCTTGGGTCTTCAGTAATCTTAAAAACAATCTTTTTTACATTGAGATGTGTGAGTTCATATTTTCTTTTCTCAGCATCTTCCACCATTGTTCTAAATTTGTAAAATATAAATCTCCTTCCATTTACACCGCACCGTACTTGCCTGAAGAAGATAGGTCCCTTTGATGTCAGTTTTATAAGAATTGCTACTAAGAGAAATAGAGGGGAAAGTACAATGAGCAGAATGAAAGAAAGTACTCTATCAAGAATCCCTTTCACCAATAGTTCCCATTTTTTTACTGTAGTGGTTCTGAAATTGAGTAGAGGAATGTCACTGTAAACTTCTAAACTGAGGTTTGTATTCTGTGAAGGGAAAAAATCTGAAATAGGACAGGACGCGAGGATCCCCAACTCCTTACAGGTTTTTATTCCTTCCATCGTAAGATTGTTTTTCCTAAATGGCAGGGTGAAAATTACCCAATCAATAGGTAAGGAACGGAGAAGATATGATAGATCCTTAAAAGAGCCAATTATGTTATCCTCATCGACTTCGGCTTTTTCATCTTCAACGTTTAGAAACCCCTGGATTTTTATCCCCCATTGTGAATGGGTTTCAAAAAATTTACTAAGCGTTCTTGCACTTTTCCCTGTTCCAACCATAAGAACATTATGATAAAAGGGTAGATTGCGAAAGATCCTTCTTTGAATAAAGGAGATAAACCATCTAATTAAAAACAAGAAGCATACATTTACAATTCCAAAAATTATGAAAAAGAGTCTACTCTTAGCAAAAATTTTTGCGAAAAAAAGCACTGCCAGGATAATAAGAAGTCCTTCAAATACAGCCTTTATTGTGGGGATGAAAAGTTCTTTTAAACTTTTTCTTTCGAGTGAAAAATAAGCCTTCTCATAAAGAAGAAGCAGTATCCATAGGGGAACAACCGTCCAAAGAAACCAAAGGTAGCTACTAAGTATCCACGCTTCTCTCAATTCTATATCTGTGAAAAAAAGTGCTCTTAAATAGAAAGAGGAGAAAAAGGACGCTATTATCATCAACATATCAAAAATAATATAGAAAAAAAGTGAAATTTCTACCTTCTCTTTTAACATAATTAGCCTCGAAGAAAACTTGTTGTTGTTTTTAAGATAACAAGTAGAAGTAACCGTAAGGAAAGACCGACAGAAAGCAATATCTGTATAAACAGATTCAGGTTATAATGTTTTTTGAAAAACTTAAACATACCAAGATTGTGATTAAGAAGTGTTGTCTTCCAGAAATGTTCTCTTGTCACTCCGAGGCAATGATAGATTATAGCATTGGCAATAAAATATACCTTCCATCCTTTTTTTCTCATCCTGTAACAGAGATCTGTATCTTCAACAAATATGAAATAATCCTCATCAAATATACCCACTTCTTCAAGTGCTTCTCTTCTTAGTATCATACTCGCCCCAAAAACCCAATCTGTTTCGATATTTTTTGAATAGTCCTCATCCATCATCAGATACTCTCTTGAGATCCTGTTATAAGGAAGAAATTTAGTAAAAACGGATTGTCTACCAAAAAAGACATAAAAGACGGTTGGAAATCGCCTACAGGAATACTGGATACTTCCATCAAAATTCAATAGTTTAGCTCCTCCAACACCTACATCTGAATTTTTATCCATAAAATCTATCATTACATCGATTGCGCCCTTTGTTACCACTGTATCAGGGTTCAGAACCAGAATATATCTACCACGTGAGCGGACAATCGCCTGATTGTTCGCATAAGAAAATCCAAAATTTGAACTGTTCTCTATAAGCTTGACTTCAGGATAGTGCTTCTTTAATATCTCAACAGAATAATCCTTTGAATTGTTATCCACAACGAAGATTTCGAATGACCCATGTGGTGGATTCTTTCTGATAAAGTCAAGGCATTTCACAATAAATTTTCCAGTATTATAATTCACAATAACAATCGAGAGGTCTACTTTTCTCTTTGGATTTATGAGTCTTTGTGTTTTCATTACTTTTTACCGAACAGCAAATTATATATCAAACCAAAGAGGTCACAGAGTCTTAAAAGGTTTCATAGAGAATTTAATTTTATTTTTTGTTTTTTCTCAATTGTCTCTCTGGTTCCCCTATTAGATATAAATTATCTAACAGGGTGAATCTGTGGTTACCTTTTTATCCTAAAAATTCTTAAAAATCTTAATCTTATAACCAGCCAGAACGCTTCCCAGATGATTCTCTTAGACATCTTTGATTCTCCGGATCTTCTATCAATAAATATAACGGGAATTTCCTTTATTCTGTAACCTTTTCTAAAAGTCCAATAATTCATTTCTATCTGAAAACCATATCCATCTGAATGGATGCTATCAAGATCTATAGATTCAATAACTTCCCTTCTGAAACATTTGAATCCAGCAGTCAGATCCTTAACGGGAACACCTGTTACAATCCTTGCATAAACATTTGCAAAATAACTTAATAAAAGTCTTGTAATAGGCCAGTTTACAACGCTAACCCCATTTTTATATCGTGAACCTATAACAAGATCTGCCTTTTGTATTTCCTCTAAAAACCTTGGTAAATCTTCTGGGTCATGGGAAAAATCAGCGTCCATCTCAAAAAGATAGTCGTATCGTTTTTTTATCCCGAATTTAAAACCTTTTAAATAAGCCGTACCCAGACCTAATTTCTTTTCTCTCTCAAAGAGATAAACTCTGTCTGTTCTTTTCTGAAATGATTTCACAATGCTTCCCGTACCATCTTGAGAATTATCATCAATTACGAGAACATCAGAAGAGGTGCATATTTTCAACACAGCACTGATTATCTTCTCAATATTCTCTTTTTCGTTATATGTAGGAATAATTACAAGAACGCGCTTATTCATTATGAGCCTTTTCTAAGTAACTTTTGAACCATTTAGCTGTTTCACGCAGACCGTTTTTTAAATCAACGTGGGGTTCCCATGAAAGGAGTTCTCTTGCCTTCGAAATATCGGGTTTTCTACATCTTGGATCATCCACTGGAAGCTCTTTGTAGATAATCTTTATTTTTCGACCAGTGACGTCGCTTAAGTTCTCAGCAAGTTTCTTAATGCTTATTTCTTCAGGATTTCCGAGATTAACAGGATAATGATAGTCCTTGAACATAAGTCTGTAAATTCCTTCTATGAGATCTGACACATAGCAAAAACTCCTCGTTTGTTCACCTGAACCAAAAATTGTGAGAGATTCACCTCTGAGACATTGCATAAAAAATGTTGGAATAACTCTTCCATCATCAGGTCTCATTTTCGGACCGAATGTATTGAAAATTCTGACTATTCTTGTATCTATATTATGGAAATTATGATATGCCATGGTAAGAGCCTCTGCAAACCTTTTTGATTCATCATATACACCTCTTGGTCCAATTGGATTAACACAACCCCAATAATCTTCATTCTGTGGATGAACCTGGGGGTCTCCGTATACTTCTGATGTTGAAGCAAGAAGAAATTTTGCCTTCTTCTTCTTTGAAAGTCCAAGGGTATTAAGTGTTCCAAGAGCTCCTACCTTCATTGTCTGAATGGGATATTTTAAATAATCTATAGGGCTTGCCGGAGATGCAAAATGGAGAACATAATCGACCTTCCCACTGATTTCTATAAATTTCGTAACATCTTGCTCTATAAAATCAAAATTTCCGGTTCCTATAAAGGGTTCTATATTCTCTCTTCTACCTGTAATAAAATTATCTATTACAATAACAGAATGACCTTTATTAAGAAGAAAAGCAGTAAGGTGTGAGCCTATAAAACCAGCTCCTCCCGTTAATACAATCTTCATCCTTTCCATATCTATTTCGAAAATAATACAAAATAAAAAGTCATTTGTCAATAAGATTTTACACCTGACCCTCCTTAATTCCAATAGGTGTTATTTGCATAATGGAATCTTTTATTTCGAAATCAAGAGGGAGGATTTTTTTGATTACCCAGATATTTGTTTTTGCATGTTCTGTCAAACAGGGTATCTTGAGAACAGATACCATCTTGTGAAAATATGTTGCAAGAGCTAAATATAGGATAATCTGGTCAACCAGCCACCTATCAACAGGCGCATTGCTTTCTATCTCCTTCTTGAGCGAGAGAGCAGCCTCCTTACCAACATCCTCTGCCTTTTTTCCTCGTTTACCCAGTGAATCTGCCCCTAACTTTCCTTTTTCAAAATGGGCTTGGGTGTGAACAAAACAGCTTGGTGAGATTGAGTCGACATACAGAACACGAGTATTTGCACCATCAAAGATTTCCTTAAATCCCTCTATTAACCTCTCTGACACATTTCGTTTCTTCAAGGAATTAGAGGATATTGCAGTTGCATCTATTTTTAGTAGCTTACCTCTTTCAACAAGTTCTATTGTCCTCAATTCTGCGGGTAGAATTTTTGCGAAAACCTTCCCCCCGCCAGCTGGATAAAAACCATGCCTCTCTGTATCTAATAATATAGTGCAGCCCATCATTTTTAGGAAATGGCATAAAACATTTCGAAAATACTCTATCGTAGGGCTAAAAGGAACAGCAGTTCCCCCTTTTATCTTCAATATAAGTGGTGAATCAGCAAATATACCAATAGGGGCTAATACCTGAAGAATAAGAGTTACTGCACCAGCAGTCCTCGTATCAATAAGATATTTGCCACCCTTTATATTCCTGGGGATATAAGTTAATTCTTCTGAGCCAATCGAAAGTCCATGTACAGTTCCATTAGTAATCTGAGAAGCGAATTTTATTCCACAAAGATGCTGCGGTCTTAGACCGGGTTTCCTCCTCCCCGCTCTTATATTATAAACATGAACTCCGTTCTTTGTTATGGCAGAAAGAGCAATGGAGGTTCTGAGAATCTGTCCCCCACCCTCAAGGTAACCGCCATCTATTTCTATCATCTTCGGTTCTCTCTATCGCAGGTGAAACCTGCTCCTACCTTAAGGATAGGGTTCTAAGGACCTTCCTAATTATCTCTACTCCTGAATCCGTTTCTTCTTTCGAAAGATTTAAAGGAGGTCTGAATCTAATACTTTTTTCTCCACTTTTCAGGACAAGCAATTTTTCATTCAAGCAGTTCTGAAAAACCTTGTCTCTCATCTCGGTATCAGGCAGAGAAAAGGCAATCATAAGCCCTCTCCCCCTCACATTTGTAACTACTTTTTTGAACTCATTAGAAAGTTCTTTCAGTCTTTCAAGAAGATATGTTCCAACTATGGCAGCATTCTCTATTAAACGCTCTTCCTCTATGATTTCTAGATACCTTTGACACCTAATCATATCTACGAGATTTCCCCCGAATGTTGAATTCAACCTGCTTGACTCAACAAAAACATTGTTTTCTACCTCATCAACCCTTGGTCCAACCATTATGCCACACACCTGTGTTTTTTTACCAAAAGCGACAATGTCAGGTTCAAAACCAAAATGCTCATAGCACCACATCTTACCTGTCAATCCGAGACCTGTCTGAATCTCATCAAGAATGAACATGCTTTCATTCTCTTTTGCTATATCCTCAAGGGACTTAAGAAATTCATCCCTGAAATGATTATCTCCTCCCTCTCCCTGTATAGGTTCAATAATAATGGCTGCTATATCATCACCATATTCCATTATTGTATCTTTAATAGCGAGAATAACCTCTTCTTCTACTTTTTTTACCCTCTTGATTTCCTCTTCTGTAACAGGAAAATGGAGTTTTGGGTTCTTGAACCGTGGCCAGTCAAATTTTGCAAAATACATTGTTTTTCTCAAATCGAATGTATTTGATAATGAAAGCGTGTATCCTGTCCTGCCATGAAATGCTTGCTCAAAGTGAATCACCTTCATTCCCAACTCTTTTTTTACACCTTTCTTTTTATTTTTTCTAACCTTCCAATCAAATGCAGTTTTTAAGCCGTTCTCGATGGCAAGTGCCCCACCACTTATAAAAAAGAGATGTTTAAAAATGGGAGGTTTTGCAATCCTCACAAAGGTATCAACAAATTCAGCTAGTTCTACTGTGTATATATCAGAGTTGGTTGGTTTATTTATCACTACATTGCTCATCTTCTCTAAAAAATGTTCGTTTTTTAACTTTGGATGGTTGTAGCCAATCGGGGACGAGGCAAAACAGGTAAAGAAATCAAGCATTTCTCTATTTCTTTTGCTATCATACAGAAAACTTCCATGACTTTTATCTAAGTCCATAACAATATCATATCCATCGGCAAGCATTGTTTTCCCGAGAACAGTATGAACATCACCTGGAAATATTTCCATAGTTTCTCCTTTCTACGTTTGTTCTATTCATCTAACTGTTTGGTTTATGCCTTAAGCTCTTTCTTAAACGTCTTACAAAACCAACTATCATGAACCAAGATGGTTCACCTGTTATTGCCTCTGCTGTCCGCCGTCCGTAGTAGGCAGACATCTATGTTTATCATTTTCCCTTACTATGAAGGATGGTTCCTCGATAGCCTACCACCCATCCTTCACCATTAGAAAATCTATTGATACCATACAGAGGTATATCCTTCTGAATAGATTCTTCCTTCCATTCCACACCATTATATGAAATAACAAACCCGTTTTCACCCTTAATGCCACAGGCAACACCATCGTCAGGGGTTGAGAAATAGATTGCTTTAACCTCACAGTCTGTCCCGATAGAAGATGGCAGTTCTTTCATTTCCCATACTACACCATCGTAATAGAAGAGATGTGTTCCAGCTGCCCAGATGCTCGAACCATCAGGAGAATAGAGGGAGTTAATGTACTCATCAGCAAATGTGGTATCCAAAAGCCAGTTAACACCATCATAGTGAAAAAGAGAATTTCCACAAGATGCCCAGAGATCCGAAGGTGTAAATCCAAGTATATCAGTAATAGGCATTGTATCAAGCAAATCATATACTTCCAATGAATCACCAGAAAAGGTGAAAATCCTTCCTTCATAGTCCCCTACCCATCCAGTGGTATCATTAAAAATAAAAATGGAAATAAATTTTTCCTTTTCAAATTTGGCAAGCACAGACCAAACTCCATTGTTAAATTCAAGAAGGACATTCTCTCCCACGCACCATCCTCTATCTTGTGAGATAAGAAAGATATCAAAAAGGCTGTTATTAGGAATAGTTTGAATTTGCCAGGCTGAATTATCATAGAAAAGTATGCTTCCACTATTTCCACAAACCCATATATTAAGACTATTGTAAGCAAAAAGTGCATTCAAATTGTTTGATGTAGGTGAACTAAAGAGATCCCAATCATATAAATCTTCCTTTGTAACAAGGACAGAGACAATGGATGACCTTCCTGTGTTTCCTGATTCATCTACTGCTTCTGCACTAAGCTTATGTTCTCCATTACTAACAAAAGCAGTCTCCCATAAATGCTCGTAAGGATAAGTTTGAACTTCACCAAGGAAAAGGTTATCATCGAAGAACTTCACCTTCAAAATATCCTCTTTGCTCGTAACTTCAGCCCTAATAACCACATGTGCTGTTTTTATTGTATCTCCATCCTGTGGTGTTACAATCGTAACCTGAGGAATTACTCCGGGACCAGAAGGTGAAAAGATTCTACACCCAGAAAGGATGAAGAAAAGAATCACTATAACTTTCAGATATCGAATCAAAGAGACCATTGGATTATTGTTCATTTGAAATCTTTCATCGTTTGACTGAGCTCGCTGAAGGCTCGAGTTTGAGTTAACAACCCTGTATTTTTAGAATATGCATAAAAAAGATTCTCAATCATAGTATTCAAAAGAATAATAATATATCTTTTTTTTCCGTTTGTCAAATAAAAAAACTTGACTTTTCCTTTTTTTATACATAATATATTTCGATTTGTGAAATTTTTAATAGCTTGTAATAATTTCTGTAATATAAATAAAAGGAGGTTTGATGTCAAAGAAGTATGTCTACTTTTTTGGAAACAAAAAGGCTGAAGGTAATGGGCAGATGAAAAATATCCTTGGGGGTAAAGGTGCGGGACTTGCAGAGATGACAAATATTGGAATCCCTGTCCCTGCTGGATTCACAATTTCTACTGAGGTATGCACATACTATTACGACAACAATAAATACCCGGAGGGGCTTGATGAAGAAATCAAGAAGAACCTTGCTAAGGTTGAGAATACAATGGGCAAAAAATTTGGTAACAAAGAGAATCCGCTGCTTCTATCTGTCAGGTCAGGAGCTCGAGTTTCTATGCCTGGCATGATGGATACTGTTCTCAATCTTGGGCTAAATGATGTAACGTTTGAGGGACTTATAGCAAAAACGAATAATCCAAGATTTGGGTATGACTGTTACAGAAGGCTAATACAAATGTATGGCGATGTAGTAATGGGGGTTCCCCATAGTGAGTTTGAATCCACTCTTTCACAGATGAAGCAAGAGAAAGGAGCAAAACAGGATACAGAACTTGATGCAGAAGCACTTAAATCACTCGTTCAGAGATATAAGAAACTCATAAAAGACAAAAATGGTGAAGATTTTCCAGAAGAACCTTTCAAACAACTGTGGGGTGGAATAAAGGCAGTTTTTGAATCCTGGCATACAAAAAGGGCAATAGAATACAGAAAGATACACAATATCCCAGATAACTGGGGAACAGCGGTTAATGTTCAATCAATGGTCTACGGCAATATGGGAAAAGAAAGTGCTACAGGGGTTGCATTTACAAGGAACCCTGCAACAGGAGAAAATGTATTTTACGGTGAATACCTGGTCAACGCCCAGGGTGAAGATGTAGTAGCAGGCATTAGAACGCCTCATCCTTTAAATAAGATTCAGAAAGGTGATTCAGACCTTATTTCCCTCGAAGAGGAAATGCCAGAAATTTACAACGAACTATCTGAGATTAGAACAAAACTTGAAAAACATTTTCGTGATATTCAGGATCTGGAATTTACTTCGGAGGAAGGAAAACTATACATTCTTCAAACAAGGACAGGAAAAAGAACAGCATTATCTGCCGTTAAAACTGCAGTCGATATGGTCAAGGAAGGATTAATCACAAAGGAAGAAGCTGTAGCACGGATAGAACCGGAACATCTCGACCAACTGCTCCATCCAATGTTGGATCCCAATGCAAAGTTCACAGTTGTCGCAAAAGGATTGCCTGCCTCGCCAGGTGCAGCATCAGGAAAAGTCGTCTTCTCATCGGACGAAGCAAAAGAAATCATGAAAGATAAAAAGGAGCAATTGATACTTGTCAGACTGGAAACCTCGCCTGAAGATGTTGGAGGAATGAAGGCAGCTCAGGGTATACTGACTGCACGCGGCGGTATGACATCACATGCAGCCGTTGTTGCGCGGGGGATGGGAAAACCATGCGTTGTCGGCTGTGAAACAATAGTGGTCGATTATGAAAAAGAACAATTCACCGTTGGTGATAAGGTTGTCAAAAAAGGCGACTTGATAACCATAGATGGCACATCAGCTTCCCTTATTCTTGGTGACGTTCCAAAAATAAAACCAGAATTAACCGGTGATTTTGGTGAGATCATGAAATGGGCTGACGACATCAGGCGACTTGGTGTCAGAGCAAACGCAGATAATCCAAAGGATGCAAAAGTTGCACGGGATTTTGGGGCTGAAGGGATAGGTCTCTGCAGAACAGAACATATGTTTTTCTCCGCTGATAGAATCGAAGCAATGAGAGAGATGATCCTTGCAGATTCAAAAGAAGAAAGACAAAAGGCACTTGATAAAATACTTCCGATTCAGGAAGAAGATTTCATTGGAATCTTCAGGGTAATGGATGGTTATCCTGTAATCATTAGAACCCTTGACCCTCCCCTACATGAATTCCTCCCAAAAGAACGGAAAGGACAGGAGGAACTTGCTAAAAAAACGGGTGTTGATGTCGAGAAAATCGCTCGAAGGGTGGAAGAAATGTCAGAGATGAATCCAATGCTCGGTTATAGGGGATGCAGACTCGGCCTCACATATCCTGAGATAACAGAGATGCAGGCACGAGCAATCTTTGGAGCTGCCTGTAAGGTTGCAAAAGAGGGTATAAGAGTCATCCCTGAAGTTATGATTCCACTTGTCGCTATAAAAGAGGAATTAAAACTTCAGAGGGAAATTGTCGAACACATAGCAGAAGAAGTTATGGAGAAGCAAGGGATAAAAATAAAATATATGGTTGGAACAATGATAGAATTACCGAGAGCGGCACTTACTGCAGATGAAATAGCAGAGTATGCTGATTTCTTCTCCTACGGAACTAATGACCTAACCCAGACAACATTCGGCTTTTCAAGGGATGATGTGGCAAAATTCATAAACATTTATGTAGATAAAGGAATATTACCCTCTGACCCATTTCAGGTTATGGACCAGAAAGGTGTCGGTGCGCTGGTAAAGATGGGGCTTGATAAAGGTAAAGAAACAAAGCCAGAACTTGAAGTGGGAATATGCGGCGAGCATGGAGGTGAACCAACTTCAGTCGAGTTCTGCCATAGAATAGGGCTGGATTACGTCAGCTGTTCTCCTTACAGGATTCCTATCGCTCGCCTTGCTGCTGCACATGCTGTACTGCGAGAAAAGGGAATCCTTTAAATACATTTAATGTAAGAGAAAATATTGTTATTAAAATGCAGCGCCGAGGTTTGTCCTCGGCAAATAGGCTATAATGAATCCATTATTAATAAACATATTCTTAAATGTGGTTTTTCCTCTTCTTCTTATTATTCTCCTTCTTTTTCTAAAAAAATTACTCAACAAATTCGCTCCTTTTTCTAAAACTACCATTCTCTTTTACATTTTTAGTTTTGCCTGCGGGTTTTTCCTCTTCCTCTTACTGACACGATTATCTGTCCACATACACATAAGGCGTTTGGGATACACAATATTTACCTTCCTACTAATAATCCTTCTCATCAGGTACTTTAATATATGGTTTAAGGAATCATACCTTCCTCGACTTAGAAACATTCAAATCCCATTTCTTCTCATCGATATAATTAGATGGCTCGTTATTGTCAGTTTTCTCTTTATTATCCTGAAGATATTTTTCAATATTAATCTTACAGGTATCTTTGCAACATCCGCAGTTGCTACTGCAGTTATTGGTTTTGCACTGCAGGATATCCTGAAAAACTTTTTTGCTGGCATTACACTTAACTTTGAAACACCGTTTAAAAAAGGGGATTGGATCGAAACTGGAGGCAAAAGTGGCGAAGTCATAGGGATGTCCTGGAGGGCAACAAAGATAAAAACTATTGAAGGGAATTATATCATCATCCCGAATGCTATCATATCCCAGGAAAACATCATCAACTATTCAGTGCACCAAAGGATGCTTGCCAGATATGTCAAAGTTGGCACACACTACCGGTATCCACCTAAACTCGTAAAGGATATACTAAAAAAAGCAGTCTTTTCCACTGAGGGTGTGCTTAAAACACCCGAACCCATTACAAGACTGGTCAAATTCAACGATTCCTCAATAGATTACCAGTGCAAGTTCTGGATAAAGGATTATCCTAATCTTTATAATATAGAGGACGCAGTAATGTCAAAGATATGGTATTTCTTCAAAGAGAATGGTATCGAGATACCCTTTCCCATACGAACTGTTTATACATATAAAGGAACCGAAACAACAAAAAAAGAAACAGGTGAAATTATTTCACTTCTTGAGGAAATTAAAATATTCTCTCCGCTTACAAAACAAGAAACCACCAAACTCGCTGAAAAATTCATACTCGGCTACTTTGCGAGAGGAGAAAAACTGATAGAGGAGGGAGAAGAAGGAAGGACATTTTTTATAATCAAAGAAGGAAAAGTATCTGTTAATGCTCGTGTTGGGGATAGAATACAAAAGGTTAAATACCTGAGCACCAATGATTTCTTTGGTGAAATGTCGCTTCTAACAGGTGAAAAAAGGACAGCTACAATCATTGCGGAGGAAGAAACGGAAGTGCTGATTCTTGACAGGGATGATTTCGCACTTATCCTGAAGAAAAAACCTGCTATCGCAGATGAAATCAGCAAAATCCTTGTACAGAGAAAAGAGGAGTTAACTGAAAAAACAAAAATTGAGAAATCTAAAAAACCACAGGAGACGAAAGCCGAAGAACGCTCTATTCTTAAAAAGATTATGAAGGTTTTCGGCTTAAAGAAAAGAAAATGATAAAGGTCTGGATAACTATCTTAAGACCTTTTAATGTATTAATAACTGGAACTGCAGTATTCATCGGTGCGCTATTAACAGGAAGCATTACACCATTATCGAAGATAATCCTTGCTATGGTTTCCGCAGCTTTTATCTGTGCTGGCGGAAATGTAGAGAATGATTACTTTGATGTGGAGATTGATAGGATCAATAAACCCTATAGACCCATTCCTAGCGGTAGAATAAAGAGAAAACACGCACTCCTCTTCTCTATTATACTAACCATCATCGGTCTTGCTATCGCCATATTCATCACCTCAAAAGCATTACTTCTTGCTATTTGTGCAGTAATCCTTCTACTAGCTTATAACGCATACTTAAAAAAGAATGTAGGTCTTATTGGAAATATGGCAGTTAGTATTACTGCTACTCTGTCTATTGTTTACGGAGGAGTAGCTGTGGGAAGGATAGAAGGTATTCTCTTTCCAGCGTTTTTTGCTTTTCTATTCCATCTTGGAAGAGAGATAATTAAAGACATTGAGGATATTTCAGGAGACAGGATGGCAAAATCCTGCTCTATCCCTTCTCACTACAGTCTTGAAAAATCCTATTATATTGGTTTCATTCCGCTTTTTCTCCTTCTTGTTATAACACCTCTACCATACTTTCTCAATATGTACAATCTTTTCTATCTATTGGTCGTTATACCGCTTGTTGATCTTTTGCTTCTCTTCTCATTTCTCTTTTTTAGGAAAAAACTTGATTCCATAAATCTCCATAAATTAAGTAATATCCTAAAACTTGGAATGGTTTTTGGTCTCTTCTCACTCATAATTGGAA
>SOIS01000201.1 GCA_004375965.1 Candidatus Cloacimonadota bacterium
TGACGATATTGGGATTGACGATATTGGGATTGACGATATTGGGATTGACGATATTTAAAAGGAGTTCATGGTGGGGCTCTTCATACAACATGCAGCTATCATAGTTCGTGTAAGGATCAGCGCCAAAAACAGCAGGCGTGTAATGGACCCGGTAGATGAGGAGTTGGGCGTAAACGCCCTCGGGGAGGGATTCTTTTGCAATAGTTTTAAGAGTATAAGAAGTTGTGGTGTTGCCTTCGTTTTTTACAGTCCATTCGACGTCAGTTATTAAGACTTCCTCAGGACTGATATTTACAATGTTAGGATTGACGATGTTAGGATTAACAATGTTAGGATTGACGATATTTGGGTTTACGATATTGGGATTAACAATATTAGGCTTGACTATATTATGATTTACGATATTTTTATTAACAATATTATGATAGACCATATTTGGATGTAATATATTATCATTATTTTTTTTTAATTTCTTTTGATTTACGATTTTGGGATTAACAATTTTAGTTGTTTCTATATTTGGGTTTACGATTTTTCGATTTACAATGTTGGGATTGACGATATTAGGATTGACAATGTTTGGGTTTACGATATTGGGATTGACAAACCAATTCACTATATTAGGATTGACAATGTTCGGATTGTGGACCTCTATCTCTTCGATCTGATCTCCAACAATTCCTGGATTTGTAGGGTCGGCATTTAGAAGGATAAAGCTTTTAAGGCCATATGGGATAATATTCCCTAGTTCATCAATTTCTTCAATGTCGATTCTTACCGAGGCATTCGGATCAGAGAAGGATTGGACGAAAACCGGGCGCGATATGGTTGAATAGGGAGCGATTGTCACATCTATTTTATCGAGAGACTCAAACTGCAGAAACGATGCTTCCCCGTCAGTAGGCTGATGTTGAGGGTAAATCGTCAAGCGAAAACCTCTTATCTCATCGGTATTGTTTTTAACGAATACGACGAATGCGCGTGGAACTAGTAAATCGAGGGGCTTGGTGTTTCCTGGCGAGCCTACCTCTATTCCCCGAGTAATGCGGGAGGTGTAAATATTTTGATTCCGCATCCCTGGTCTATTTTCACCATAACTGCAATTTATCCTATCCTGCGATATGTAGTCCCCTTGTGGAGAATCTGCTGGTGTGTAATCAGTCCAATCATAAAAAGGTGGGGATGGAGGACGCACATCGCGGTTATCTGTCCAAGTAACGTGGAAAACGGGTGTCTCTGAGGGTTCTGTGTTGAAACTCCAATTCCCACTTTCATTCAGCACGAACATAGGGGAGGGGGCAATATCGACATAGTCGCCAAAGAATGGTAATGTCCCTCCTTTGAATAGTGGATAATTTGGAGGATTAAACTGGACCTGGTAATACCTGTAGTTACCCGTGCCTTCCGGGTACTCATCTATGCTGTAAAGATATCGAGAAACTTGCGTGGATGTCCAATTAAGAGTTGGGTAAGAAATTGCATCCGCTTGGGCAACCCAAACATCGATTGTATGGCGCCATGGCATATCATCGAGCATCCAATCTCCAAAACCGTATTCCGTTCCGTACCAATCATTTCGTTGGTCATACCAAGCCAGGGTCAACTTTCCAGCAGCAAAGGATAATTGCGGCATGAACTGGTGCCCTTGGACTGCAAGAGAGATTTCAATCGGAGATGCGGACGACCAATCTATACCATGATCTGATGTGGCAAGTACAATACGAGCTTCTCCCGATGGTCCGTGGCCTCGTTCTGCCCAGGCAACATAGACTCTATGCTTATCATCGACTGCTATAGTAGGATAGCTATTGGTGCGAAAAGATGTTCCAGGATATGTTCCGGGTAGTGCCGTAAATTCGTCTGTCGAAGGCTGATCAAATGAACCAAATGGAAATGGATCAAAAGTAGCAACCTCAGTGGGTTTGGTAAATGTCTGGCCTCCATCCACTGATTTGACGATAACGATACCATTGGACTGGCTTTTGTGATAAAACCGCCGGAAGGCAACATAAACCGTTCCATCCTCGGGATCAATGGCGATCGTCGCTCTTTGAATTATATGCTGGCTTTCGCTCAGCTTGATTGGTTTGCTCCATGTTGCGCCACAGTCGGTGGAGCGAGAAAAAAGAATTCTACTGCGAACGTTTAGTTCTAAATTCCCCAGAAAATCGGTATAAGCAATGTAGACATTGCCGCAGCTACTTCCATCACGAGGAATATCAACAGCAATCCGTGGCATATCCAAGAAATGCCCCGCATTTCCTTCGTCGATTTTTTGAGTATCAAGGTACTCAATTGTGTCACCACCTTCCACATTATTGTTGTCAACGAAACGGGCAACAAACACTACGCCCTGTCCACGCTCCTCTCGATTAAAGGCTATGCCGCTGTAATAGAAAAGCCCGTTAGTACCAGCACGCACTACAGGGTCTGCTGCTGTTTTGTATCCTTTGCCTTCTTCAGGCTTAAATTTGAGCGGAGAAATCAATCCTTCGTCGGTAGTGTCTTGGGGAAATCCTGGGAGAAGGGTGGTTGTCCAGGACTGACCTCCATCATAGGATTTAAATACGCCAACCCATGCATCTCCTGCGACTGCTCCTTCTGGAAGCCCAGGCAATTCTTCACCTAGGATAGGCATATCCACTGTGCGGTAGTCATTCGCCCCTGCAAGAAGATGCAGAGGGTTTCGACTGGAAACGGCAATTGATGGTTCGTTTTGCCGCTGAAGGTATGGATCACCGTGCGGCAATGTAATGCCAGAAACCATGTTTACGTTTCGACCTGAGATCAAAACTTTTTCCTGATTTTCGTTTTGATTAGGGTCTTGTGATTTTGTTGGAATTCCGGTTGCTAGTAAAAATGCGACAGCAACCAGCAAAAAGAAAAATAAGCGACGTGTTGACATAATTACCCCCTTATATATACATCTTTTTAAATTTAGTTATTAAATATCATTGAATAGCGACACGCTTCCAGGAAAATTAAAGTATTTTGGAGGATTGGAGAAAAAACGATTGAGCTGTTTTGAAAACAGAAAATATCTTTGAATATTAGAGAAATAGGCTCTTTTTTATTGATAATATGCGATTTTTGCTGATATACGGTCATCTTCCTCCTTTTCCCCACAAGAAGATGATGAATTTATAACACAGAAGAAAATTAAATGTCAAGTAAAAATATCAAAAATATCAAAATTGTCAAGGCAAAGTGAAAATGTCCGGCTTTCTACCACGCGAAAATGTCCGCTTTTGTCGTGGTTTAAATTCTTTCTAAGTGCCAATAATGGTGAATCGGAATGAAAAGACCTTTATGGTCTTTATTATTATTTTTCTTTCTCTTCCTCTTTCTCCTCTTCTTCCTCTGGTTTCCAGTCTTTGATGGCATGGGGAAATTCTTCAAGAAAGGCTGAATCCACCTTGAAGAGATAGTCGAGTCGGGCGTTTTTCACCACGACCTTCTTCGCTTCTTTGTCTTCATAACCGATAAGAATAGTAATTTCTTTGACATTTTCTTTATCCTCTTCAACCCAGATTTTGACCTCACATTGAGGATTGTCCAGCCCATAATCTTTCAAGCTCAAGGGAAGATCGATGAATTCTGTTGCTTCAAGGCTTTCTATTTTGCGGATGAATGTCTGGATTTTGCTCTTATCCGCTTCTTCTTTTATAGGAGATTCAAAGTGCCAGTTATCCTCCTCATCTTTTACAAGCTCCCAATCTATCTCTCCCATCTTCAGATGAAGGCGGTTTGCTTCCCAACTGTAGA
>SOIS01000194.1 GCA_004375965.1 Candidatus Cloacimonadota bacterium
ATAAAAACTCACCCTGAAAGCATACAGCATCGGAAAAAATCTGAAAATAATTATGATTACCAACGCTGGTAACAAATAGAAATAGGGACCTAATAACCGAAAAACCTTTTTCACGAGTATAGTAATATCATTTACATATTCGTTTTGTCTTTGCTATTTACTGTAGTTCTGCCATTTCGATTTGTTTTCCACTCTCTGCTCATGCTACGGAACTTCAATTTTTGCAGCCGATCTGTCTTTCTTTCATGCTTTTATAAGTTTTAATACGGTTCTGAATTGAAAACGAGATAATTTTTGTTAAATCTTTGCAATTAAGGTTCCTGAAACTTTTCTTCTGTAACCTCAAGTTCACCCCTTGATAACTCGGCTTCTACTGATTCTGGATATTCAAAAATAACCTTTCTCAATAACTCCTTTGCCATTGAAAAATTTTTTATCTCCTCCTTACATAGAAGAGCAGCCTTATAAAGTGCCTTTGGTGAAAGGGGGCTATCCTTATCCTCTCCGATTATACTTGTATAAGAAGAGATAGCATCGTTTATTCGCCCCATAAAGGAATATACCCTACCTTTATAGAAGAGAAGGACTGTTCTTTCTTCCTTATCCTTAAAACTACCAAAAGCACTATTAATCAATCCGACTGCATTATTATATTTTTCTGTCCAGACCAAGTTCTCTATTTCACTTACTAAGGAGAGAAGAGCAGGTTTTTCCTTTAATGTTTCCATTATCATTATCCTTTCAAGCGCATTGTTCGCAAAATCCTTATCAAGACCTTTTGATACTGCCATTAGAAAAGCATCTTTTGACTCTTCATATAATGCTTTAAGAAACAATATTTCACCTCCAAGATAAAATGAGAGGGCAGATGTACTTTTTTGTAATAAATCTTCTGCTTTTTTAAGGTTACCTGATTTAATATATCCTGTAACAGCAATTGTAAGTAAACCATCATGGTTTAAGAAACCTTTTTTATCAAGAAGGGGTTCAATAGTCCGAACACCCTTTTTGAATTCTTTCTTATTATAAATCATAATCCTTGTTTTTTCAACAATTGCAGAATCCTTTAGAACCTTTCCTTGCTTTATTATATAATCAAGTGTTTTAATTGCATCATCAAACCTCGACATCCGAGCGTATGTTAAGGATAATAGATAGAGTGCAGCTTCCTTTTCTTTCTCTTTAGCATTACTATCTATTACTTTATTCAGTGACTCTTCTGCCTCATCATAGTAACCTTCCTTTATACATACAGAAGCAAAGTTTAACAGCGTTGCTGTATTACGTGTTCGAAGAAGATATTTTTTTGCTATACCCATCTTTCCGAGTTCCAGAAAGATTTCTCCCGCAAGTTTCTGATAATCCTTATTCCCTCTCGCAGCCTTCTCAATTTCTGAAATTATAGACTCATCTTTTTTTACAAGATTTTTTATCTCCCTCTTGACCCATTCCCTCGCACCCTTTTTATTACTATAATAGCAGAAGATTTCCGTGATTGCTTTTTTATAATCGTCCTCTTTTTTATAGCAAATGTATAATTCCCTTGAGAAACGATTCTCTCCCCACTTTTTTCTTCCTTCAAGATAGGTCTTCTTTGCATCTTCAACTAAACCTATTGATAAAAAGAGACTACCAACAAAGGAGTAACTGCTTTCTGAACCACCCTCGTCTAATATGATGCCTCCAAAAACACGCTCAGTATCTTTTTCTTGGCCAAGAAGGAAATATGACCTACCAAGCATTACAACAATCTCCCTTTTTCTTTTTAATTTGTCATCCAGATTATGGTAGATAGAAATAACATCTTTATATCTTCTTTTTCTAAATAGCAGGTTCATCAATCTTATTGTAATAGTTCGATCTCCTGGATGCTCTTTTATGTATTTTTTATAATCCTCAATTGCTTCATCTATCTTACCATCTCTTTCTTTTATTAATCCTTCATTAATAATTGATTGTGTTTTTTGCGCAGAGAGATCAACAGCAACAGACAGAAAGAAAGTAACAGAAAGAAACAAAAGTATTTTAGTATTTCGTAAACAATCTCTTAATTTAAACACTGATTTATTGAATGACACTTTCTTAGCCACGATTCTCCTGTTTTCCTGCTCTTTCATTCTTATCAAATCGAAAATTTATTAAAACTTAAATACAGGGTAGTTTTCTTATTTGTCATTGGTTTTTTTCTCTTCTTCATTTCTATTCCTTTTACCTGTGCTCCTTTATTAAATATCTTAGCTCAAATTCGTCTGCTACCTTTTTTACATATCTTTCTAAATCTTTTGTAACCTTCCTATATACACTCATATCACCCCCTATGGGGTCATCTATTTCTCCATCTTTTCCGTGAAACTCTGTAAGGAGAAAAACCTTATCTTTACATTTGGGTAGAAGGCTATAAACCTCATTTTTATGGAAAATTTCCATACAGAGAATAAGATCAGAAGTTCCTACTATTTTTCTATTAATATGCCTTGAGCGATGCTCTTCTATATTGTAACCACGTTCATGTGCAGCCAGTACAGCATTTTTTGATGGAAAAAATCCATCTCCAGCAAGAATACCACATGAAGAAACATGTACATTTTTCAATCTTTTCTCCTGTAGAAATTTTTTAAATATCCCTTCCGCAATGGGGCTCCTGCAACTGTTTCCTGTACAGACAAAAAGGACATTGAAAACGATGGATTTATCAAACCTTGCCTTTGATGGAATGTAACGTTCAATAGTGAATATACTAATGCTGCCTTTTCTTCGTAGAACAAAAGGATAATGAGCGAGATCAAGAATTGTTGAAGGTATGCCACTTGGAATAGTGTCATTCATTAACAGTAGGTCCACATCAAGTTTGATATTCTTATATTTTGTTGGTGGCATTTCACCAGAAATATTTGCACTGGTGGTTGCAAGTGATTTTTTATAACGCATTAGGAGTCTCTTAAGAAAATTGTTATCAGGAATCCTGATGCTGATTGTCTTATTTCTGCTCAAGAGCCCCTGGGGGGCTCTCTTTTTTGCTTTCATAATGAGAGTCAGTGGACCTGGAAAAAAATTCTCACAAAGTCTCCTTCTTGTATTAGTCGGTTTTATTACAAAGTCACGTATTAGTCTCTTATGAGAAATAAACATAACGAGTGGTTTCTCTCTCTTCCTCTTCTTCATTTTAAAAATCCTTGTAATTGCACTATTATCGTCAGCATCACAGCCAATACCATAAACAGTATCAGTTGGGAATGCAATGACACCACCCTTTCTCAAGACGGAAATAGCTTCTTCCAAGCCTTTGTTATCGGTTCGGTATATTCCCCTTTTCATAATGTAGATATATCATAAAATTGTAAAAAAAACAAGCAAGAATTAAAAGATTTGCTTCAAAATGCCAATTTTTAACTATTTTACTATCGTACCCAAATTTTAGTGGAAACCCTTCTTTTTTTCTTGACAAGAGAAATGTCTTAATATATTATGTTGATATTAGATTGACTAATAAGTAAAAGCAAGAGAAGGAGGAGAGAATGTATTTCAAGGTAAATAAGGACTTGCTCTTTGAAAAACTACAATTAGTTGCGAGTATTCTCCCACAGAGAACTACTCTTCTTGTGCTCGGTAATATCAAAATTACTGTCGAAAAGAAAACTGTTTGCCTAAGCGCCACAGACCTTGATATTTCCCTCGATACAACTTTTCAAACAGAGGTAATAGAGGAAGGCAGTATAACTGTTCCTGGAAGACGATTCCTTGAGACAGTGAGAGATCTACCACCCTGTGAGATAGAGATTAAGGTTATAGATGACTTTGTTGAACTACGATATGATAGAGGGGTATATAAAATGCCAGCCATCCCTATAGATGAATATCCTGAAATACCGGAAATATCAGGGAAAAATCATTTTCCCTTTCCTTCTAACCTTTTAAAGAATTCTGTCCTGAAGACTGCCTTTGCTGCATCAAAGGAACCTGGAAGAAGAGCCCTTTCTGGCATACACTGGCATATTTTTAACAACGAATCCATTATGGTGACAACTGATGGAAGAAAACTTGCTTTCTATAAATGTTTAATAAAAAAAGAGGAAACGATAAAGGTTAATATTCCTCCTAAGGCTTTAAGAACCTTAATAGGTTATATAGGCGACGAAGAGTTTGATATAGATATTAAATATGATGAAACCAAAATAGGTTTTTATCTTAAGGATACAACAATCATTGCGAGATTAATTGAAGAGGTTTTCCCTGATTACAAACAGGTTATACCTAAGGACAACAAAAAGGTATTAGAAATTTCAAGAGAAGAACTTTTAAATGCTCTTAAAAGGGTATCTATCTATGCAGACAGCACAAGCCATCTTGTAAGTATCGACATAGAACCAAAGACTCTTCGAGTTTATACTGAGACTGAACTTGGTTCAGGCGAAGAACATCTTCAATGCACATTCAATGAAAAATCAATAACAGTAAATTTTAATGCATCGTATCTTTCTGAGATATTGAGGAATCTAGATGAAGAAATAGTAGCATTTTATATCAATACACCCAAAACAGCTGTTATACTTACACATAAGAAGAAGAAAAAAGAAGAACTCATCTATCTCTTAATGCCCATAATCACATCATAGCAGGATACAAAAAAAATCCAAAATATTAAACCCATATAACAAATTCTATTTCTTCACCCTTGCATTATTTTGTTTTTCATTGTTGTTTTTTTCGTTATTGGATTTTTTTATTTATTACTTTGAGCCCTTGTATTTCTTTCTCGCTTCCTCTAATATATTTTTTTCATAAGGGGTTAGTCCATTAAGTCCAACCTTTGATAATTTCCTAAGAACATCGTTTACCTTGTCCTCAAAATCTGTGTCATCAATTTCAACATCAATGTCTTTCTCCTTTTTTTCTACAAAAATCAGTCTTCTCCATCTCCGCGCTTTCCCTTTCAGGAATCTCAAATAAAGGAAACCAACGAGGAGACCTCCAAGATGAGCGATATGAGCGATATTATCCCTTGAGCCACTGAATGCTGCAATAAATTCAATAACTCCAAATATGAGAACAAGGAATTTCGCCTTTATAGGAAGAAAGAAATAGAGATAGACATATCTGTTTGGGAATGTAAGTCCAAATGCAAGGAGAAGTCCATATATAGCACCAGAGGCTCCTATAGTAGGAATAATAGAATTATGTTTTGCAATTACATAGACGATACCAGCTCCTATTCCAGTAATGAAATAATACTTAAGAAATTCATTCCTTCCCCAGATAGATTCAAGTTCTGAACCAAACATCCAGAGAACAAACATATTGAAAAAGAGATGGAAAAAACCACCATGTAGAAACATATATGTGAAGAGCTGCCATATATAATATTTCTTAACAACAAGGAGAGGCACAAGGCCAAACATTGAATTTATTTCACCACGAAAGAGAAGTTGAATAAAAAATACCGCTATATTGATAATAATCAGTGCTCTAACGGCACCTGAGAAGTGTGGTCTTAAAAATTGCGAATTTGTTCTGAATTCATAATCTCTCATAATACCTCTTTACTTTATTTCCTATCTCTATTAATTTATTATATCATAAAAAAAAACTTTTTCAAGGGAAAAAACAACATCGTTTTTTCTATGAAAAATTGACAATTTACAATTTTTAGGAAAAACCACACAAAAAACTTGACAATAAAGAATTTTATCTTTATATTATGCTTATAATGTCAACAAAAACTTACTGTAAATATAAAGAGAAGAGGGGGGAGAGATAAGGTTCATTAACAAAGAAAATGCTCAATACTTGAAAGACCATTTCAGCAATTTTGAAAACACCGTCAATATTCTCTATTTTAATTCAGCAAAAAAAAATCCGAATTTCTGTCTTTCAACAAAGTCAATTTTGTACGAACTCAACAGCATCTCTCCAAAAATAAATCTTAAAATTGTTGATTTTGACAAGGATAAAAATACTGTACATAAATACAATATTATGATGCCACCTGCAACAGTGATCCAATCAAATACCGATATAGGTCTCAGATACTATGGTATTCCAAGTGGTTATGAATTCAGCACCCTTATTAACTCAATTACAATCGTGGGGAGAGGAAGAATTGACATACCAAGAGAGGTCAGGGAAAAGTCAACCCTTGTAAAGAAAAAAGTGGAAATACTTGTCTTTGTGACACCATCCTGCCCCTACTGTCCAAGAGCAGCCGCGATAGCTCACAAACTTGCTTATATAAATGAGCATATCGAAGGAACTGTAATAGAGGCAAACGAATTCCCTGAACTATCAAGAGAATTCAATGTGATGGCAGTGCCAAAAACAGTGATAAATAAAAGACATTCCTTTGAAGGAGCCTTTAGTGAAGAACGGTTCTTTGAGGAATTAATAAAAGGAATATCTTAAAGGAAACCTTATGCTTGACTTAAAATTTCACAGTGAAACATATAATAATAATGTAGAAGAAAAAGATTACGATGTTATTATTCTGGGTGCTGGTCCAACGGGACTAACTGCAGGAATTTATACTGGTCGAGCATTACTAAAAACGCTCATAATAGAAGAGAGAATGATCGGTGGTGAGGCAGCATCAACGGTGAAGATAGAAAATTATCCTGGTTTTCCAGATAGTATATCAGGAATGGAACTTACAGAAAGGATGAAAAAACAGGCGGAAAAATTTGGTGCAAAAGTAGTTATAAGTCATACAAAAGAGGTAGACTTAACAAGAAAAATAAAAAGAGTAAAAACGGATAATGGAGAATTCCATTCAAAAGTAATTATTATCGCAACGGGTTCATCACCAAAAAGTCTCAATGTCTCAGGAGAAAAGAAATTTAAGGGAAGAGGCGTCTCCTACTGCTCGACCTGTGACGCTCCATTCTTTAAGGATAAAACCATAGCAGTAATCGGTGCAGGAAGTTCAGGCATTCAGGAAGGATTATTTCTTCTTGAATATGTGAAATCTATAAAATTCGTAGAGTTCCTGCCGAAAATGACCGCTGAAAAAATCCTTCAAGAAAGAATAAAAAAAAGAGAGAATGTTGAATTCTTCCTTAATCACAGACTCCTCTCCATAAATGGGAAACAAACAGTTGAATCTATCACAGTAGAGAATAGAGGAACGGGGGAGAAAAAGGATATTCCTGTATCGGGTGTTTTCATATATGTGGGACTAAAGCCCAATACAGAACTTTTCAAGGATACTCCAAAACTCGACAAGTACGGATTTGTTATTACAGATGAATATCTAAAAACATCTCAGGATGGAATCTTTGCAGCAGGTGATGTTAGAAAAAAGATACTCAGACAGGTGGCAACTGCAGTTGGTGACGGAGCGAGCGCAGCTTTTTCTGCTCAAACCTATATTGAGAAGTTAGAATCTTGAAATGGAACATTCTAAAAACCAAAGAACAATTTTACACAATCCATGGAATTAATTTCACCAGAATAAGGAGGATTTTAAGTAAATGAGTGATAAGAAAATGCACAGGGTCATTGTTTTTTCTACCCCTACGTGTGCCTGGTGCAGAAGAACAAAACAGTATCTGAGGGAGAATAGAATCTCTTTTAAGGAAGTTGATGTTTCGAGGGATAGACATGCAGCAATGGATATAATGAGAAGAACAGGTCAAACAGGCGTCCCCGTTGTCCTCATTGATAATAGGCCTGTTGTTGGATTCAATAAACCATTGATAAACAGACTTCTCGGTATAAAGTAGCCACAGGCTTTAACTTGCGTAAAATGACTCAATGACTTAATTGAAAGGAGGTCTTATGAAAAGAAGTATAACAATTGCAATTCTTTCATTTTTTACAGTTATCTTGATCTCCAACTGTAGAAGTCCTGAACCGAGTGAAGAACCTCAACAGAGCGAAATTTCAAGGAAAGAAGCAACCGATTTTACACTTGAGGGGCTTGACGGTGTAGAAAGAACACTGAGCAACCAGAAAGGGAAGGTTGTACTCGTTGATTTCTGGGCAGCCTGGTGCGCACCATGTAAAGCTGAGATTCCACATCTAAAAAAGCTCTATGAATCATATAAGGATGAAGGATTGGTTGTATGGGGAGTCGGTCTTGATGATGTGGAAAATTTACGCAAATTTGCCGAGGAGTATGATATAGATTATCCCATACTTATTGGTAGTACATCCTTAGCATACAAATACAAAGTCCAGGGAATTCCAACGACCTTTCTATTCGATAAAAAGAATAGAATCGCATTCAGACATGTTGGATTTGCTCCCGGAATGGAAAAAGACCTGGAAAAAGAAGTCTCTCAATTACTAAAAGAATAATAGTTCATATCGGTATTTAAATTTTGTTTTTCTGAAAGAGAGATTGTTCATGCGCCTGTTTCTCAAGAAAACTTGTAAAAACAGATATCTTCTTGTAATCATTATTATCATACTTTCATGCCAATCCCTTAATCCAGGTGCTTTTATAGAATTCGCTTCAGGATATAACATTCCTTTCGGAGAATGGAGCAAGGTCTTTGGCAAAGGATTCTGTTTTGGTGGAATGGTCGGATTCTCTTTTTCTGAATACGTAAATCCAGGGATTGGCGGTTTTCTCATCTTTCCAAAAACCGGAAGGAGTGTTGAGACCGAATATAAAAGGATTCACGATGCAGAATCCATTTCTCTCTTCACAACTACAGGATTTGTATATCTCGGGAACAGAATGGAGTTTGCACTCTCTGAAAAGAATATCTTTACAGTTGAAATAGGGTATGGTTTCCATTCTCAGAGAAATAATGTAACAGTTCTCTACAATAGTTATGAATGTATAGATAATTTCTCTGGCTCAGGACCCTTTATAGGTTTTGGTCTCAAAAAGAATATTAGTTTTTCTATTTTCGATTATATCCATCCTTTCCTTAAACTCTACTACTCACCGAATAAGGTCTATTATCATATAATAGATAGGAGTTTTTCAATTGATAACTTTTATGTAGCAGATAAAAGGATTGGGGTTTTTGTAGGGATAACAATTATAGTTATAGGAGAGGAGTAGAGTAACAGGTTCGCTTCTCTATGAATAAAAGATAGATGTTAAAGGGGTTATAAATGCACTTACAGAAAAGCAATTTTCAAGAGATCCACATCAATATATATTGAATCACAAATCTTTGCAGTATAATCTCATTTCTTTAAACAAGGAGGGAGCGTGAAAAATGTTAAAAAGACTATCTATTCAGCAGGCATCTTTTTATTCCTGTTTACAACATCAATTTTTGCAGATGAGCTTACAGAGATTATAAATGCAATATTGGAAAAGCGCGCTCGATGGAAGGCTGGCATAACATCTGTTTCAATCCTTTCACATGAGGAGAGGAAAAACCTTCTTGGTGGTGGTAAAACCCTCTTCCCACCAGAAGATAGAAAAATTTCTCCACCAATAAAAAAAATGTATCCACTCACTCTTGACTGGAGGGATTACAATGGAAAGGATTATACTACACCTGTCAAGGACCAGGGTACCTGCGGTTCCTGCTGGGCATTTGGTACACTTGGAACACTCGAGGCAATGATAAATGTAAAAGCAGACAGTGAGAATCCGGAAATGGATCTTTCAGAACAGGAACTCCTCTCCTGCAGTCCTGGCTCCTGCAATGGTTATAAAATAGATTCGACCTGTCAATATGTAAAAGATTACGGTGCATCTGAAGAAGCCTGTTTTCCATACATGGCAGATGACAATATTCCCTGTTCAGACAGATGTGATGAAGCAGTATTCACAAATAGGAGGATTGAAGACTTTGATTGGTGTTTTAACTCTGTTGATGGATTAAAGGAACATTTACAGTATGGACCCATAGATGTTCGATTTCAGGTATATGAAGATTTCTACTCATACACAGCTGGCGTTTACAAACATGTCTATGGTTCCTTTGAGGGCTGGCACATAGTCAATATGATTGGATGGAACGACACAGACACCTGCTGGATAGTCAAGAATAGTTGGGGTAAAAACTGGGGAGAAGAGGGTTACTTTCGCATTGCTTATGGAGAGTGTTCTATTGAAGACTATGCAATCTGGTTGACACCAGAACCATCACACTATCCATACATCAAAAATGTTTCTACTATCCTGAATGATTCTATCTACGGTGATGGAGATGGTGTACTCAACCCTGGTGAGACTGCAGACATCTATATTACTCTAAAAAACTACCCAGGATGGTCAGATGCATTCTCTACTGATGCAACCCTAAGGACAGATGAAACTGGTGTCTTCATAGAAGATTCAATTGCAGTATATGGAACCATTGTGAGCGATACAGCCATAACAAATACCCTTGATCCATTTACACTTTCCGTTAATCCGTTCATTGAACCAGGGGAAAAAGGTTTTGACCTTTTTGTAACCGCACTTGGAGACAGTGGTGATCCCTACTGGGTTGAACTTCCTTTCATTATTGAGATTGGATGGAACCAATATGGCTGGCCCGCTTTTACAGGTATTGTAAAGAGTTCACCATGTATTATAGACCTCTCTGGAGATGTGCGAAAGGAGGTAATATTTGGCTCTGATGATGCAAATCTTTACGTAAAGGATTACAAGGCAGAAGATGTTACAGGCTTTCCTCTGAAAATAGGGAATAAGATTTGGAGTTCAACAGCCTGCGGTGATGTGGATAATGACGGGATAATGGATATTTCATTTGGTGGTTTCAACGGGAATATTTACTTAGTCAAGAATGATGGAAGTATCGTTTTCAATATATCCACAGGTGGACCGATTACAGCAACACCTGCTCTATTTGACCTGGATAGCGATAGTAAACTTGAGATTATAATAGGGAGTTTTAGTAAGAAATTATACGTACTAAAAAGTGATGGAACAAGTTACAACGATAGCTTTCCATTTGCATCGCCTGATGGTGGCGTAATCTACTCTGGAGTGACTCTATGTGACCTTGATGGCGATAATAAAAGGGAAATTGTATATGCAACACTTTCAGGAAATATTTATGCGCTGAAAGATGATGGGACCATTGTGCCTGGATGGCCCTATCATATAGGCGGACAAATATACGGTTCCCCATCTTCTGCAAACCTTGATGGAACTGGTATGAAGGTAGTCGTAGGTTCCACAAATGATACACTTGTTATACTTAACGGAGATGGTTCACTCAACTTACAGATTGCTGTTTCAGGTGAAATAAGGACATCTCCTTCCTTCGCTGATATTGACAATGACAACGATCTTGAGATTTTCTTCAGCTGCTCTGACAGTTCTGTTTACGGATTCCACCACAATGGGTATCCTGTTTCAGGTTGGCCTTTCAAAACAGACGCTCCTGTAAAATCATCTCCCTGTTTCTCTGACCTTGACAATGACGGAAAACCAGAGGTAATAGCTGCATCGGAAAGTGGTACAGTCTATGTTATAGACAGTGACGGTTCTATTATTACTCCCTATCCACTCGCAATACCTGCTTCTGCGAGTTCTCCTGCAGTAAGTGATATTGATATGGATGGAGATGAGGAGATTATCATAGGAACATCCGTAGGAGTCACGGTTCTTGATCACAAAGAGCAATCGGGTTCTGGCTTATACTGGAATATGTTCAGATGTAACCCTTATAGAACAGGTTGCTATGAAGATATATTCATATGTGTTAAAGAAAAGGAGGTGAAAAAACATAAGATTGCCCGACTCTTTCCAAACCCCTTCGCTTCTTCATTGAAACTTTTCCTCTCTGAAACAATAAATGGTCCTGTCGAAATCTCTGTCTACAACATCGCGGGTCAGAAGGTCAGAACAATCTTTTCCCAAAAAGGAGAGAGCATTATCATCTGGGATGGAAAAACAAATGCTGGGATTGAGTTACCATCAGGAACATATTTTATCACCGTGAAAATAGCAGAATCTGGAAAACAGCTCTTAAAGGAAAAG
>SOIS01000205.1 GCA_004375965.1 Candidatus Cloacimonadota bacterium
AGGTTCAGCATACCGCCTACGATCACAGTCGATATAACCATTATGACCACGGACTTTAGCATATCCTTTATTCCTAACTCCCTTAGCATTACAACAAAGGTAGCAAAACAGGGAAAGTACATCGCAAGAACAACGCTTGCAATCACAAGTTGCTTTAAGGACAGATTGAGAGGAACGAGCATACCAACTGCAACATCCTTTCTTAAAAATCCAACAACAAGTGCTGCAATTGCTTCACTGGGAAGTCCAAAAACTTTTGTAACTAAAGGGGCAGTAAACCGTGTAATAAAATCAATAACATGAAGGACATAAAGAATATTCACTGCCAGAACACCAAGCATAACAAAGGGGACTGCCTCTTTGAGGAACCCCTTGATCCTCATCCACAATTTCTTTAGAAGTGCTCCAATATAAGGAACCCTGTATGCAGGAATCTCTGTAAATATTTCGGGGCTCTCACCTTTTAAGATGAGATTCATTATTATTCCAAGCATAAGCCATACTATAAAGAGTGTTCCAAAAACAATCATAAGACCACTAACCCCTGATTTTCCCACTAACCCCACTATCATTGCAAGTTGAGCTGCACAAGGGACTGCAATTGCCATAAGGGTCATACCTATAAATCTTTCCCTTCTTGTTTCAAGTATCCTTGTAGCCATTGCCCCGGGAACATTACAGCCAAGTCCGAGCATCATTGGAATAATAGAAAGTCCATGAAGTCCCAATCTATGCATTACATTATCCACAAGCACGCCTAAACGGGGAAGATACCCGGAATCTTCAAGAAAACTCAGGACTAAATAGAAAGCAAAAATATACGGAAGAACAGCAGCAAAGGGAACGAATAAACCCGTTGTTAATAGACCAAAGGATTCCATAAAATCTATTTCACCCTCTATTAGTTTACCAATGAGAATATCATGGAGAAAGCCACCAGAACCCATAAAATGAGAGAGTTTCATCATAAGTGGCAACCACAACTTATCAAAGAGAGGTTCAAAAACATAGGCAATCAGATTCTCACCTATAAATCTTATGATCCAGAAGATAACAAATATTAGAATCAGTGCAATAGGTATCCCAGTTCCTGGTCTTATGGTTGCGTCCCCGATTCTTTCAATAAATCTGTGGTGTCTATGGGTAATCTTCTGAACATTCCTTATAATGTTTCCAATCTCGTGCCATCTCTCCCCTTCTTCATACTCGTATTTCCCTTCCTTTGCATCCTTTATGTTTGAAACCAGCTTAAAAATGCCTTCACCTGTTATTGCGCAGGTGGGAACAACAGGCACACCGAGTATTTCTTCAAGTTTTTCCACATCTATGGATATTCCCGTATGCTTTGCTTCATCATATATATTCAACGCTATAATAACCGGTTTCTTTGCCTTTAGTAGTTGTAATGTGAGGTTAAGATTTCTTTCAAGGTTTGTTGCATCTACTACATTTATGACAATATCACCATCCTTCAACATTTCAACTGCAACCTCTTCTGCTCTTGATGTAGGTTCAAGTGAATAGGTGCCCGGAACATCTATTATCTCTACCTTCTCCCCTTCCAATCTCATATAGCCTTTCGTATACTCAACAGTTGTCCCCGGGTAATTGGATGCAATAACCTGAACTCCTGTCAATCTTGAAAATATAACACTTTTCCCTACATTGGGATTACCCATAAGAAGAATCTTCCTCACCCTATTCTCCTCTCTTTTTGAGACGCAGATTTTACCCCAATAACATAGTGCAAAGTGTATAGTGCATAGCGTAATTGCGTCATTGCGAGTGCTTCCTCCTTACTTGGCTTACGCGAAGCAATCTCATTCTTCCATTACATATTACTAATAGCATTTAACTTATAAATTAAGTCTTTTTCCATTATCCTTATGTTATTTGCAATATTATATTATTTACCTGGGATTATCTCATTATTCCAATTTTAATCTAAACAATCACGATATCCCTGTTGTCTGTTTTCTTTTTTTATCTCATATCTAACATCGTTCATCCCATTCATTCTTGCTTTACAATAATCTTCTTTGCCATTCCATACCCAATTGCTGCCCTTGTATTACCTATTTTTACAATAACAGGACCACGCATCATATGGGAAGAAAGTTTTTCAATTTCACATCCAATCCTTATCCCGAGCGTCTCTACCTTTTTCATCATACCATAACCGCCAAGAATTTTTACAACAATACCTTTCGTTTGGCTTTTAACTTGTGTTAAGTCCATCTCTTTCATTTTTTCTCCCTATTAAGCGCTTTTTCTTGCATTCTTCACAGTAGCCGTAAAGTTCTAATTTGTATGATACTGTATAAAAATTATGTTTTTCTGCAACATCATTCTGTAATTTTTCTATCTTATGATTTTCGAACTCAATAATTCTCCCGCAGTTGAGACATATCATATGGTCATGGTGTCTATTCATGTGTGACGGCTCGAATCGCGCAATATTATCTTTGAAACGCCTCTCTGTTGCGAGACCAGCAGCGACAAGCAATTGCAGGGTCCGGTAAACCGTTGCAAAACCAATTCCTGGCATTGTCCGCTTCATTTCTTTGTATAGTTCTTCAACACTGAAATGCCTATCTCTTTTTAGAAAACGTTCAACTATCTTTTCCCTCTGTGTTGTTACCTTAAACCCCTTCTTCTTGAGATATTTCTTTAAATCCATTTCGTGCATATTATTGATTTTGATTTTCATTTTCAATTAAATATAACACATATCCTACAATTTGTCAAGTAAAAAATAAAAAAAATTTTCCACCCACTTATATCCGCCCCGTTAAGGATGAGAAGATAAAGAAAGTGCAAAATCGAAAGCTCTTACACTATGAAAAAGATTGAGTATCACTGTACTTTATAGCATTACTGTGAAAACTTGCATATTAACCAAAACACTGCAAAACTAAAAAGCGGGGCTGCAAAACAGCCCCACTTTTTAGTAGTTCAGTTGCATATGTTGACTACTGAATAAGAATTACCTTTTTCAAACTGTTGTAGTTTTCTGCCTTAAACTTTACAAAGTAGGTACCTGAAGAAACCCTCTTACCTCTATTGTTCTTTCCATCCCATTTAAACCTATAAACACCTGCATCATGAACCTCATCAACCAATGTCTTTACGTGTTTTCCTGAAATATCATAAATCTTTAAACTCCATTTGCTCTTATACGGTATAGAAATCTTTATGTTAAATGATGAAGATGACAGAGATGGAAATATATCAAAATACTGACAAGAAAGTTCTTTTCCGTAATAGACCTGAATTGGGCCATACCATTTAATAGAACCATTAACATCAACTGCCTCAAGTCTATAGAAGTACATACCAACTTTAACATCCATATCAACATACTTATAATCAGAAGGTGAAGATACTGTTCCTTTTCCAGATAGAATTGCAAGAAGCCTATAATTTTCTGGGTTAGAAGCGGATTTCATTATCCTCCATTCATTATTATTTGTTTCACTTTCTGCTCGCCAATGGAGGACTATTTTACCGATAAAAGTAACTGCATAAAACTGTGAAAGTTCAATTGCAGTAGGATTATCCATATAGGTAACTACTAATTTTAGCTGGTCGTGTTTGGTTTTATATTTTCCTTTCCGGGCTGTGTAGGAAAGAAACCGTATCTTTATATTGTTTACATCAGAAGGATTATCAATCAGTAAACTGACATCAATAGTATCAGTTACATCCGTTTCTGCGACAGTTGGCACAGAAAGGGTATAATCTACCCAGTTCCCACTCGTATATTCATAGACCTCCAATTTCGAACTCGTTTCATCAATAACTTTAGTTACTGCATATTCATTAACAATCTTAACAGATGTGACGATTTTATCAGAAGGAACATCAGGAGAGAAATGAAACTCAATAAATTTTGCTTCGTTGTAACCCGTCTGTTCATCGGGCCAGTTGCCCCAACTCTGGTATTTAATATCATCGCTTATTCCTACACAGGTTTCTGGGAACAAGACTGATGTTCCGCTTGTATGGTCATCACCTCCTGTAGGTATAAAGTAATATGTGCTATCTGTTGTTATGACGATAATCTGTAGAAAATCGTGAAGGCTCTTATAATCACCAGAGATGCCTTCTGTATTTGTATATGAAAGGAATTTTATCTCTATATTATTTATATCTGATGGGGTATTTATAAAGGTGATAATATCAATAGTATCAATAACATCAACCCCTGCTGTCGTTGGGACACTGAGCGAATAATTATTCCATGTATTATCACTATCCCGAAATACCTCGAGTTTGGAAAAAGTAAACGGTGCTACAATATCAACAGTATATTCATTAACAATGAAAACAGCCGTGATTGCAGCATCAGACGGTATATCTGGAGAAAAGAATAAGAGAACATATTTTGTCTCATCATATGTTATTCCGTCTGGCCATACAATTCCCTCCCTCCATCTTAAATCATCGCTTGATGAAAGTCCGGTGCACGGAAAAATTTTAGGGTCGGGGGGGTCAGGACCTGTTAAATCCCATCCACCTGTACAGTAATATTCCTTTGTCGTTATCGGCAAAAGGATATGTGGAATTAAGAGAAACATAAGAAGAATAAATAAGCTTTTCATTATTATTTCATTTTTTATATTTGCCTATTTTCCTACTATATTCCCGAATACTGCCTCCTTGTTAAAAGTCTTATTATTTTCTTTTATTCTACCGAAACTACTTTATAATAATGTTTTATTACTTATGTTATAGCAAAAACTGTGCCAGAAATTTCAAAAATCTAAATCTATGTCAGCAAAGAGGTTATAAAAACAAGATTTTCTTGCTTTCGCAAAATGCGAAGTAAAATTTCCACTTTTTGGACATTTTACTATTAGTAACTGTTATTGCGAGAAACGAGATTGCTCATCCTGCACGGAAAAAGCTCCATAATTCCAGCTTCGCCAGCTTTCTTGGAGTGCAACGACGGTGTCGTTGCGGTGTCTGGTGTTTTATGGAGTGAATCAAGTTCGGTTATCTGTATTTTTATTTTATCGTTTGCCTTTTTCTTTTGTATCCTTCCTCAGGGTCATAAGCTTTGAAGGTGACAGATGGCTACTGCAATGGCATCTGAGATATCAAAACTTCCTTTAATCTCTTTGTTTATCATTTGCTCTACCATATACTTTACCTGTTCCTTTGCTGCTCTTCCCCTCCCAACGATTGCGCTTTTCACAGCAGTTGGTGAATATTCAAAAACCTCAAGACCTTTCTTGCTGGCTGCAAGCATTACCACACCCTTCACCTGACTCATCTTCACAAGACTATCCACATTTTTACTGTAGAACCCTGCCTCAACTGCCAAGCAAGAAGGTGAATGGTCTTCTATAACATTGATAATTCTATTAAATATGGAGAGAAGCTTTTTACTTACGGATGTCTTCTTTGTTGTCAACAAACCCGATGTTATAATCAGGAAATCATTGCCCCTTTTTTCTACTACTGCATACCCTGTTCTTTGAAGACCAGGGTCAATTCCTATAACCCGCACCTTGTCTCTTTCGTTCATTGCATTTGTTGAGTCATACGGATACGGGGTCATTAAGTAATTAGGAATTAAGAATTAAGAATTGCGAACTTTTTTTTCATTTGGATTTCGGGTCTTCGCCTTTTGTATTTTCCTTTTTTTCACTGATTCCTTTTTCGACTCTCGAAATCCTCTCGTTTATTGACGCAAGGGTCTCACCGAGAAATCCCATAGCAAGAAGGAGGAGTCCGGATATGATAAATAGCATGACAAGATACAGTAATGGCCTGAACCCATGATGAAGCACATAACGAAGAAAGAGAGAGACCAGACCAGTAATTACTCCAAGCAGAATAAAAATAGAGCCAGTAGTACCAAAAAGAAGCATAGGCTTTCTCAAAAAGGTTATCTGAAATTTAACACTTAAAAGGTCAAATATCCCTATTATAATCCTTCCTTTGCCTCCATATTTTGTCTTACCAAATCTTCGGGGGGAGAGAGTAACCTTTATTTCTGATACGGAATATCCTTCATTTACCGCAAGTGCAACAAGGAATCTATGCCAGTCTTTTCTTAAGCTAACCTTTTCAAGAATCTCTCTCTTAAATATCTTGATAGAATTCTGATCGTGGATTGGAAGATTAAAGAGTCTCCTTGAAAGGAAATTATATACATATGATACAAACTGTTTTGAGTAACCTCCCTGCTTCCAGCCTGAGACAATATCATAGCCCTTCTCCATCTTGTTATAGAGTCTTTTAATATCATTGGGGTTGTACTGAAGATCTGCATCAAAGAGTAGAATGGATTTGCCGCGAGCTAAACGGTAACCCGTCAATAATGCATCTGTTTTACCTCTGTTTTTTCTATGTTTAGCAATAATAATGTTTTCATAGTTTTCCTTTACCTTCTCCATCTCCTCCCAAGTTCCATCACTACTTCCATCATCGACAAAAATTATTTCATATGAAAATTTTGTATCCTTTAGAGCTTTATGAATCTCACGAGTAGCAAAACTGATATTTTCCTCTTCGTTATAAGCAGGGACAATAATTGAGAGATCGATCATTTTCTACCAACCCCGGTATATACGAAGCCTATTTCTTTTAGCGTTTCGGGATCAAAGATATTTCTCCCATCAACTATTATCGGTGTCTTAAGAAGGTCTTTGACCTTCTTTATGTCAAGATTTTTGAATTCATCCCATTCTGTAAGGATAACGAGTGCATCGCTGCCATCACAGACTTCATAAGCATCCTTACAGTATGTAATATTGGGAAAGATCTTTTTTGTTCTCTCCATTGCTTTTGGGTCGTATGCCTTTATCTTTACACCCTCCTTTATCAATTCACCTATTATATCAATGGAGGGTGCATATCGGATATCGTCCGTGTTGGGCTTAAAAGAAAGTCCAAGGACTCCAATGGTTTTCCCACGAAGGTTCCAAAGGTTTTCCCTTATTTTTTTTACTATCCCCTTCTTCTGTTCCTCGTTAATTTGCTCAACTTCTCTAAGAAGCCTGAAATCATAACCAAGGTCCTCAGCAATCTTTATAAAGGCACTCAGATCCTTCGGGAAACAAAACCCTCCAAACCCTGCACCTGCATTAAGGAAATCGCTCCCTATCCTTTTATCCAATCCCATTCCCTCTGCTACCTTTTTTACATCAGCACCTGCCCTTTCACAAAGAATTGAAATTGCATTGATAAAGGATATCTTCGTAGCAAGAAAGGAATTTGAAGCATGTTTTATTATCTCTGCACTCTCTATATCCGTTACTAAAATTGGGGCATCAATAGGTTTGTAGAGTTCATAGAGTATGCTCTTTGCTCTCTCTGACTCTACTCCGATAACAATCCTATCAGGGTAAAGAAAATCATTGATAGCAGAACCTTCCCTTAAAAATTCAGGATTTGAAGCAACATCAAAATCAATACCTTTCGTATTCCTTATGTTCATTGTTCTTTTTATCCATTTCCCTGTATTTACAGGTACTGTGCTCTTCCCTACAACAAGCTTATATTCAGTCATAACATCAGCAATAATCGATGATACCTTTTCTACACTCGAGAGATCAGCCTCTCCATTCTCTCTTGGGGGAGTACCAACAGCAATGAAGATAATATCAGATACCTGGACAGCCTCTTCTATTTCAGAAGTAAAAGATAATCTTTTTGCCTTGGTGTTTTTATGAACCAATTCATCGAGTCCTGGTTCATAGATAGGAATGATTCCTTTTTTAAGTTTTTTTATCTTCTCAACATCATTATCAACACATAGTACACAATTTCCCAATTCGGAAAAACAGGTTCCTGTGACAAGTCCTACATAACCTGCTCCAATCATAGCTATCTTCATGTATCTTCTCCCGGGTATAATTTCATTATACTAACTATAACGCTTCTTCTAATCCTCAAACCAATAAATAAACCTTCCACAGTACGGGCAAATTGTAACTTCTTCATTCTTATTTTTTCGGACTACGAAAGATGTTGGTAGGGTTACAAAGCAACCATAACAAATACCATCAATTACTGGTGCTACTGCTCTCGGATATCTATCTATAAGTTTTTCGTATCTCTTTAGAAAAGTTGGTTCTAATCCTTTTATAACCTTTTCCTTTGCTTTACGAAGTTCCTCCTTATGTTCTGTAACTTCAAAACCTGCCTTCTTTTCATTATTTATCTCCTTTAGCAATAAATCCAAGTCGTGAAGCATAATAAGAAGCTCTAATTGTTTATCCATGAGAAGCTATTTACTCTTTTCTTCTATTTCTCTGATGATCTCGAGAAATTCCTTTTCTTGTCTAACTTTAAATAGTCTACCATCTTTTGCAATACCCTTAGCTAATTCTGCAACCTTACCGAGGGTTATCAAATAGGAATTTGAGGTTTCCTGCGGAGGTGCAATAAGTAGGAAGAAGAGGTAAACAGGTTTACCATCGAAGGAATCAAATGTAACACCATTTCTTGATAAACCAATAATTAACTCAAATTCTTTCACAAGCAGTGTTCTCGCGTGAGGAATAGCTATTCCTTTTCCAACACCAGTTGAGCCCATCTTTTCTCTTTTAATAAGTGTTTTAAGTAAAATATCTTTAGCATTTGGACCCATTTGAAGAAGTGATACGAGTTCCTTGAGAACTCCACTTTTGGTTTTACTTCTTATATTTAATTTAACAACGGAGTTGCATATCTTATCATAGAGCTTAGTAGACTTTTTCATCTAAGACTATTTTTAACATCTTTTTCTTGCATTGTCAAGCCTTTTCCAAATCGATATTTGCGTTTCTCTATCAACTCGCAATGACATTCCTCTCTTATCCTTGGTATCCTTTTTCCTTTTTTATGTATCATGGTGCATATGATACGAAAGCCATTCAAGTTCGGTAGTGAGATCTACTGAAGATACAACTACACCTCGAGGCACATGTATTTTAATAGGAGCAAAGTTAAGGATTGATTTGATTCCACAGTCAATCATATTGTCCACAACTTCCTGTGCCGAAGATGCTGGTGTTGCAATGATTCCATAGATAATTTTATGTTTCTGCACCTCTTTTTTCATCTCCTTAATATCTCTAATATCAATTCCAGCAATCTTCTTTCCTATCAATCTTTTATCGTTATCAAATGCATGTGTAATTATAAATTTTCTTTTCTTAAAGCCCTTGTATTGAAGCAATGCCTTTCCAAGGTTGCCACAACCAACAAGTATCATCTTTTGCAAGTCATCAACACCCAAAAATGAATTCAGATAATTAAAAAGTTTATCGACATCGTATCCTACTCCTCTTTTCCCAAACCCACCAAGAGTAAAAAGGTCTCTTCTCACCTGTGCATCGGACAGACCGAGTGCGCTCGATAGTTCCTTTGATGATATTATATCAATTCCTTTTTCCTTAAACCGTTCAAGATACCTTAAATAGTATGAAAGCCTTCTTAAAGTAGGTTCAGGTATACTACTTTTCATCTTCTCCTCCACATTTGAATTGCATTATTATAAGACTCCTTTGAATCTACATCGATCCAGTAAACTTCATTAGGAATACTGTAGGTATAAAGTTTATGGCGCTTTATCATCTCCTGTATTCCAGCTGTTAATGAGTCCTCCCCTTTCTTGATACACTTTTTTAGAAAATGAAATATCAAACTATTAAGAAGAAAAAGACCTGCATCTACTCCATTAAATCTTTTAAGGTCCTTTCCGATTGAGATTACTCTCTTATTATCTATGTAAACCTTTGTCGCATCCATTATATCAAAAACCTTATCTATATTTTTTTCGACCGCCAATAAAGGACATCTTCTTTCCTTTATTATTGCCTTGATGACTCCTCCCTCAATAAGATGATCAGACATCATAAGAACGAACTCTTTGCTTCTATCAATCATTTTTTCTACAGAAAGCACAGAAATTCCATTCCCTCTTTCCCAGAGCGGATTATATATGAATGTAAGATTGGCACGAGGATTTTTATTAAAGTAGTCTCTAATTTTTTCACTGTTATAACCCGTTACTACTAAAAATTCCTTGATTCCTGAGGCATACGATTCATCAATAATCCATTGAATGATTGGTTTACCATTAACCAAAAGAAGCGTTTTTGGCATTCCTCCAGTAACGTTACTTAATCTACCCCCCCTTCCTGCAGCAATGATTACACCTAACATAATCCTAAAATGCCAAAATTAGAAATTGGTAAATTCGTTTCTCAATTCTTCTCCCTACTGTTTACTCCATACATAAGCAATCACTCAACTCCGTTTTAAAAACTCCCCAAAGGTTGTCATTGCGAGTATTTTTCCATAATTTCTTCCGAAGCAATCTCATATTCGCTTAATATCAATATGAGATTGTCTCCTCACTTTGTTCGTCGTTCTTTCTCCTTCGTCGAAAGTTCACGATATTTCGGTGGGCTCGCAATGACTGGGTTTTCTGAGTATTTACCATTATTCTTTCTGTAACTCCTTCCAATAATGCATCCTACGTAAGGTCTCTGGTCTTAAGTCTATTGTCTTATGTCTTGCTCCTAAGCTGGGTTGTTCCTTGCATCATTATCTTCGAGTAATTTCTCAACAATCTTTTTTACCCTCAACGAAGCATTTCCGTCAAGCGCATAGAATAATTCTTTTCTCATCAGCTCCTTTCTTTTCTCCCGTGCCGTATCAATTGTTAAAGCATTTTCAATTGCATCCCCTATCTTTTCTGGTTCGCTGAAATGGACAAACGCATCCTTCAAAAAGGTTCTGTTATCTTCATCAAGAATTGGAGAACCATCCGAGTGTCTTAATTTTTTTGAATCAAGATTATAAATGATACCAGTTTTTCCAGTTGCAAGAAATTCAAACATTGTGCTTGATGCTTCTGTTATCATTGTGTCAGCAACATAAAGATATGGAAGAATTGAATATGCTTCCTTTGGCAGGAGTACTGCATGTGAGAAATTCCTTACCATGTTCTCAAAGATTCTGTGATGTCTATGTGGTGCATATCTTCCAAACCAGCTGTAAGGATGTAGTTTTATCAATAGATTGTAACATTTTGTATACCTGAACAGCGAGTCCTTTAATGCAAAAATAGATGTAGGTTTATAGGTGGGTGCATATAAAACAGTTTTCTTTTTGCAATCCAGATGGAGTGAGCGAAGGATACTCTCACGATTAAACTTATCACTATTAAAAAGTGGGTCAAGTTTTGGCATACCCACCTTAAATACCCTCGATATCCCCAAACAATTCTTCTCATGTAGTTTTTTCTCTCTGTAATCACCTTCAACAAAGATCATATATTTTGTTTCCTTATCCCTTGCAAGATTCCTATACATAATGTTCTTTATCCCAGACCCATGATTAACAAAGCATATAATTGTTCTTCCAAGTTTCCCTGGATTTGTTACAGTATCCCCGGTGAAAACAACATCAAACCCACTCTCAGATAACGTAACATTATGACCTTCTTTCTTGAATCTTTCAAGCATCTGTTTCTCTAAGGAATGAATAAAAATCCACAAATATTTTACCTTCTCCTCTTTGCAAGAAAGCCGTACATCATACGTATTATCCTTTTCAAATATTTTAATTAATGGGTCGAATGCAGATTTATGGTAAAGAAATCCTATCTTGAAAAGAACCTTTATTCTTCTTTTTTTCCCCTCCATACAACAATCATTATACAATTTATAAAAATCTTTGTCAAGAAAATTGTGAATTTTATCACAAAC
>SOIS01000041.1 GCA_004375965.1 Candidatus Cloacimonadota bacterium
GATGTATGATGTACGAAGAACGAATTGTTTCATTGGTTTGATTTGTTTAATTAGTTGTATTGGTTTTAAAGAATTTACTGCAGCACGGCAACACCGCAGAACTGCAGAACGAATGAATTATGGGATTGCTTCGGAAGGGATTAAGGAAGAATACTCGCCCCGTAAAATAGGTAGAAGTTCTGCAAATAATGGTATTTAACGGGGTAAACAATGACAAACAAACAAGGAAAACGAACGAAAAAAGATGAATATAAAAGAATTATTTGAAGATTTTCTTATTTCTGAGTTAAAATTGGATGAGAAGCAGTTCGACGCAGTAATGGGAGATAGAGAAATGGACAAAACTGCATACAGGCTCCTGATTACTGCTCCAGCAGGTTCTGGAAAAACAAGGGTACTTGCTTCACGGTACCTGAAACTATTGGTTGAAGGAGAAAAACCTGAAAATATAGTAGCCATAACCTTTACAAGGAAAGCAGCTGGAGAGATGAAGGAACGCATTGTTAATTACCTTTTCAGGTTGAGGGAAGAAATTATAAAGAAGAATCTCTCCTGCGATGTCTCATTATCCCTGAAAGACCGTGATGCACTCAATAGACTAATACTCGGAATGCGTATCTCAACCATAGATTCATTTCTTTCAAGCATCATAAGACTCTTTCCAGGGGAATCAGGGGTAGACCCAAATTTTGAAGTAATTGATGAGATAGAAGAGGAGGAATTGATAGATGATGTTATTGACGGACTAATCGAAGAAAGGATGGAACTGGATAAGAAGATTATCGATCTCTTGAGATTTTTCAACTTCAGATATTCTGACAACGGATTCAGACAATTTTGTTTCTTAAGTAGCGTAAAGAAAATAATAAAAAACTGGGAAATGTATGGTAAAACGATAGCAAAACTACATCACACGACTACAGAATCTATTGTTAAAGGTCTAAGAAGATTCATTGGAGAAGAACTGAATATTGAAAAGAGTCTTAATGAGCTTATAAAAAAGGTGAAAGAATTCAAAGCAGTATACGATGAAAAATCGAGTGCTTTCAAAGAATTTATTGAGTTTATTACCAATACCCCAACAAAAGAGATAAAGAAGAACGAGGATAAATTCATGACTTACATTGACCTTTTCTACACAAAAGCTAAACGTCTTAGAATAAGACCCATTATAAAGATTAAGGATAAGGTTACCCAGAATCTGCTTGGAGAGATTCCTCTTTTATACGAAAGATGTGTTGAGGCTTTTTTATTAAACATTGATATTAAAAATGCAAATCTTTCTACAAACTTTGTCGAGTTGATTATCTCCATTATAGAAAGAGTAAAGGGAAGGAAGAAAGAACTCGGAGTCCTTGGAATTGGAGATCTGAAGACAGTAACATACGAACTTCTAACCAAACACAGGGAAAGATTCAACATCCTTTACAATATGGATGCAAGGGTAAACCACTATCTGGTCGATGAATTTCAGGATACTGACCCTACCCAATGGGATATATTCTGGAATCTAACAGAGGATTGGTTCTCAGGTGAAACTGCAAAGCAGGAACTTAACATTATTCCCACAATTTTCCTCGTAGGTGATGAGAAGCAATCCATATATGGATTCAGAAATGCTGATGTGAGAATCATGAATAGAATAAAGGAGGAGGCAGATCCTTTCACAAAAACATTTTCACTTGTTAAAAACTATAGAAGTAGGAAAGAGATTGTCGAATCCGTAAATCTTCTATTTAAGAATAAAATGCAGAGGTTAAAAGTAAAACCATTCTCTGTAGGATATGAAGAGATGATTCCAGATGATGAAGAAGGGGGAGGTACTGTAAAAATAGTTGAATGCGTTATAGATGGGAATAAGAATGAAAGAATTCCTCAATTAGCAGAGAGTGTGGCAGGACTCATACTTTCACTTAAAGAGAAATTCGAATCCTGGGGTGATATAGCACTGCTCTTCAGGGATTCATTAAATTTTCATTACTATGAAGAGATATTTGAGAAAAAATCCATTCCTTATATCTCTTCAGGGGGTAAATCCTTCTTTGAAAATCGAGAAGTCAAGGAGATTATCAAAATACTAAATTTTCTGGAGAATCCTTATGATGATATCAACTTCTCTGGACTATTCCTCTCCCCTCTTTTTAGTCATGATCTTGGAGACTTATTAAAAATTGTTTTGAGTGACTCCTCACTGAAAGCAGATTCAGAAGAACTATCTTCTCTGTACGATAAATTAAAGTTAAACTTCACTGATGAGTACAAGGATTTTCTTGATTTAACAACAGACTGGCTAAATAAAAGGGACAGAATTTCGTATGTCCATTTGATTGAAAATGCTATAATGGATACAAATGCCTATGGTATTCTTGTTGACAGAAAGGGAGGACAGAAGGACGTAAACATAAAAAAGCTCTTAATCCTCATAGAGAATATTTCTCAGGAAACGATGAATTTCTCTTTCTTTTTTGATAAGTTAAACAGGGTTATAAAGGCAAGGGAGAAAAACGCAGATATTGATATTGGAACCCGTTCATTCGAGGAGGATATTGGTGCACTTCATATAATGACAGTTCACAAGGCAAAAGGGCTTGAATTTCCTGTCGTAATATTGCCAGAGGTTGATTCAGCAGTTATCAAAAGAAGAGGAGAGGGAATACGCATTGATAGAGATACTTCTATACTGCTTTTTTTGAAGAAGTATAAGGAAATGGAAACTCCACTATTAAAGAAATATAAAGAACGTGAAACTGAGAGAGAAGAGGAGGAGCTAAAAAGGCTATTTTATGTAGCGCTTACCAGAGCACAAGAGGAGTTATACCTCTTTATATCACAGGAAAAAATGAATGATAGAAGAGTCTGGATGAACATCGTTTATGATTCAAATATCCCAAGAACAGATAAACTTGAATTGAAGATAAAAACAGAGAAAGAAAGGATTTTATCCCCGGGTAGAGAGAATGCTGTATACAGGTTTACTGAGAAGAAGAAAGCGGTTCCGTTGAAAAAGGAAACCAGACCGAGTGAAATAGAGAAGGAAATTACTCTCTATAATATTAGAAATGAGAAGGCAAAACTCAAGGGAACTATTTTACATAAACTTTTTGAATTAGTCGGTGCTGGAAGGATTAAAGAAGAAAAAAGAGAAATGATTTCGGAAATTGTGGAAAAAATTGCGAGTCAGGTGGACGGTCAATTTCTCTGTGATGATAATCTTGTGGATGAGATAAAAAGAGAGTTTCATAATGTCCTTAAAAATAGAGAGATAATGGAGATAATTACAAATGAGAATAGTTTGAATGAGTTTCCTTATTCACTGGAAGAAAAGAACGAGAGAGGTGAAACTGAAATTGTTTCAGGTGTTATGGACAAAATCCTCTTTGATGGGGAAGAAGTTAATGTATATGATTTTAAGACAGATGCAACTGGTGATATAACAAAAGAGGAATTCATAGAAGATATGAAAAAAAGGTATCAAAAGCAGATGGAGGCATATAGATTTGCTGTAAGGAAACTCTTTAAGAGAGATAATGTGAGGGTTTTTCTCATTTTAACATCCATCCTTGAAATCATAGAAGTCTAAAATTTATTGAATCTGTGTAATCGGAACTGTAATCTGCCAGCCCTGTTAGATGTTTACTATCTAACAGGGTGTAATCAAAG
>SOIS01000190.1 GCA_004375965.1 Candidatus Cloacimonadota bacterium
TAGGGACACCCTCCTACGCGTAACGCTTCGGAGGACAGGCATCCCATTTTTGAAATGCCCGAAAATACGTAGTTGGGCAACAAAGCAAAGTGGAATAAGAGACTGGTGCTTCGACATTGCTCTGCACGGTATGAGTCCTTTTTACACTCCTATTTCCTCGAGAAACGAACTTACATAGGACGGATATTTCTTAGCAAATCTATTTATCTTTTTCTTTGATAAAACTTTCAAATTTACTTCATCCAAATCCAAGGTTGCCATTCCCCTTTTGACAAAATAGAGCTGGTCAAGGAATGCCTTTTCTTTTTCTGCAATGTATCCTTCTTTTACTCTACGATAACCCCAGAATAATTCACGTTTAATCTTCCTAAACTCAATATCTCTTCCCGCTATTGTGTAACGTCGAGTTTTTCTTGGAGTAGCATATGTCAAAGTGTACGGCTGAAGATTTAATAAACCATATTTGGCAAGAGCATACTCAAACGAAAGGTAATTTGGAATGTATAACTGTGGAGCAATTACTTCAAGGTTTATTTCTTTTCCAAATGAAATATATATTCCTTTCCCAATCCTTTCCAAGATCTTCATATCAACCCAGCGTTTGAGTGTAACGTACAGAGCATTTCTCGGAAGACCGACTACTTTCTCTAAATCCGAGATGGTATAAAATGATTTATTTATTTCTTCCAATAATCTTAAAATTTCAACCGCTTTCATTTTATTAAACTCTCAATAACCTGCCAGTAATTTTTAGGAAGTAGCTTTCTCAAATCACGTCTTAAAATTGATTTCGAAATATCCATTGATTGAGCATTGTATGGAATCTTTAACTGCTCGCAGAGATACCAAAGATCAAAAATATCCTTTGGTTTTTCCCTCTCTCGTAGGCATGCTCGCTTATCCTTGTGGAGCTGATTAAGAATGGCAACCTGTGCAAGAACCTGAAGATTGACGACTGAAGCGCTGATGAGCTTTAACTCCCATTTATAATTCTTCTGAACTCTCTTTGAAATTTCGATCTTTACTCTAAAGGGTAGTGTCAAGTAGCCAATTATTACCTTAATCTCTGCAAGGTATGTAAAGTATTTCTCTGCACAATCAGTCAAAGATAACTCTGGAAATGGGGAAATGATTTTTTTGAACAGTGGGCAGAATTTACCTTTCAGCGAATCTTTAATTAGCGAAAAATCTAAATCCTCAGAATACCGAGGTGAACCGTAAACTAATCTCAATGCAGTCCCCCCTTTGAAGATCAAATCCTTTCCATAAGGAGATTCAAAAAGGTTCTTCAATAGTACAATTTCCCAGTATTCACGTACAATATTTACAATGTCCGTTCCGTTCTTTTTGGCTTCTTGTGCCGCCATTTCTCGTTCCATAATTCTTAACATATATTATAAGAAAAGAAGAACGTTGTCAAGAAAAAAATGCGTGTTTAACCACGGAGACATGGAGGAACGGGGAAAAGACAAGTAAAAGGATAAAGTTACATAAGAACACAAGGGCAGAAGACAGAGGTCTAAGAAAACAGTAGGGCGTAAGGCGTAGAGCGAAAGGAGTAAGTAGTAGAGAGTAGGTAGTAAACAGAAAACGGAAGACGGAAGAGAGAAAACAGATGACAGAGGACCAAGAAAACAGTAGGGATTAGGGCGTAGAGCGTAAGGAGTAAGTAGAAGGGAGAAGAGAGTAGGCAGTAGGTAGTAGAGAGTAGGCAGTAAGGAGAAGACAGTACACAGTAGGCAGTAGGCAGAGTGCAGAAGATACTAACAAGGATAAACCCCATTAGAAAATTCTTTTCTAACGGGGTAAAGGATAAATCCTGACTCAATCTTTCTTCTCTTCAGGGACAAGAGACCATTCACTTTTTTCTTTGTGATAACATCCAGATTCCAACTTTTCATCAGCACGATAGACTACATAGTCTGCATTCCACTCGCTCGGACTACCGATCTTTGAACCAATCCCAATTAGATCTTCCGGCATGTTTGCAACACATAATGCAAAAGGCAATTTTTTATTGAATGGATTTTGCATGCAAGAGATTAAAAGTATTCCTTCTCCATCGTATCTTTGTCCATGAAATTCCAATGCATTGTCATGAAATTCTACTGGGATCCCAATTTCTAGTTGTTTGAAAAACACATTGTCCCTTGTATTGCCATAAATAAAACCGACCTTATCTTGCCAATTGATATCCAGTGCTTCTTTATCGCTAATAAGGATGGGCTCTATTTGTGCAGAAGAGAGAAAACCCGCAAAGCTAGTCAGATCTTGTTTTATCTTATTGACTAATCCCTCCTCTATAGCAGTTGGATATATGAGATAGATGCAATTAGTACGAGGGAAAATAGCGCTCAGAGGTCCTCTAAAAGCTGTTAATCTTTCAGGCAAGTCATCAATGGAAATCTGGAGGAGTTTATTAGCGATAACGGGTACAAATTGACTGAAAGTCGGAAACTTCTTTCGGTCGGTTTCATATACATCCAGTAAACTATCGATATAACTAACGTACCAAAAACCCTTACCTTCTTGGACACTTAGAGGTTTCTCTTTTCTGAAATCCTCGTAGAGGTTAGCTCGAAGATGAATCTCGCAAGCACGCACTACGTGCTCGTACAGGGCAACTCTCCAACTAGGATAAGCTTGGTTCCGCATCATTCCTTTGATAGGTTCAAATAGTTCAATAGATTTCTTAAAGATATCATAGTTTTGGTCTACTAATGGGTTGACAAACGAGTGACTCCACTCATGTAACATCATACTTTCAAGGTAATTGAGACATGCAAAGGTTATGCGTTTACCCTTAAGTGAACAAGGGCCGATTACGCCGCAGATATCATATCCATCCTCGGTCTCTATTGTAATCCCATAAGCACCCGAAAATAGTGGTGGTAGGATAACACTGTAACTGTTTCTCGATTCACCATAAAAATCTTCAAGAGCCTGAACATAGTCCTTATCTTTAAGTAATGATTCCACCTCTACAATGTGAGTATCATATAGAGGTTTATGAGTCTGATAGAATTGCACAAAGTCTGTCTTGCGAGCAAAATCCCTAAGTGCATCAGCTAATTCTATCAAGTTTTCTTCACCATGTGCTCTATTAATCAAGTAGTCAGAGTACGAAGTTTTTTGAACAAGATTTGGAGGATCACTATGATAGAGCATGAATGCCACTGGCGCATCATGAGTAAATCCAGCATTAATAAGGGTTTCAACACAGGCTACAGCCGGATGTTCCTTAAACCCTTCAAAATAATTATCAATATCCTCCTTGTACGTGGTCTTACTCTTTATATGCCCACCTGGTGCCCAAGTAGTAAAATGTTGAACTACAGCTAATAACTCCATTCGAGGGTCAACTGTAATAGAAAACTTTTTCTCTGTCGTTCCTACAGCTCTATCCAATGACTTTTCACTCTGTCTTACTTTCTGTGCAGTGGCACAGCCAACTAAACTCGCTACCAATAACCACACAATTATTGAAATCATAAGACTAACTGCTCTTTTTTGCATTTTTCACTCCTTTTCTAGCAGAACATCAGAAAATTAGAAAAACAGATTATCAGGGATCACTGGATAAGCTCATATTATTTCCAGCCTTACGGGGTCAGGCTGAAAACTGAAATTTAAGTCCCCTTTCGACCGACTAAGGAATA
>SOIS01000005.1 GCA_004375965.1 Candidatus Cloacimonadota bacterium
CTTGCCTGTTTAATCCAGAGATAGCTCAAGGTCAAAATAACAATACCAAAAATAACAAAGATACCAACCTTCAGTTCAATATTTCTTGATTTCATTATATTCCTCCAGAAACCGGTCCCTCTCCTTCACCCTTAATAAACTGTTGCACATAAGGGTTATCTGTGTTCTGAACCTCCTTAGGGGTTCCATCAAAAATAATCTCTCCATCGTAGAGCATCGCAATTCTGTCCGCAATCTTATAAGCACTAATTATATCATGTGTCACAGCAACAGTTGTTATGTTCAGTTCCTTTTGCAGTTCTATTATTAAATTATTTATTCTATCGGCTATTATAGGGTCAAGACCAGTTGTAGGTTCATCATAAAGCACAAATTGAGGATTCATAGCAATTGCCCGTGCAATCCCAACCCTTTTCTTCATACCTCCTGATAGTTCAGCTGGATACATATCCTCAACATCTGAGAGCCCAACAAGCTTCAATTTCTCTCTTGCAATCCTCATTATCTCATCTTGTGACATCTTAGAGTGCTCAATTAAACCGAGTCCTACATTCTCCCAGACACTGAAGGAATCAAAGAGCGCAGAGGATTGAAAAACCATCCCAATCTTTTTTCTTATCTCAAGAAGTTTCTTTCTTGAGATATTCTTTAATGAAACATTCTCTATTTCAATCTCACCGTCATCCGGTATAAGTAGTCCTACTATGGTTTTCATAAGCACACTCTTTCCGCATCCACTCTGTCCTATTACAACAATTGTCTCCCCTGTCTCTATATCCAAGTTAACTCCTTTGAGTACCTTATTATCTCCAAAACTCTTCCACAAACCCTTTATTCTTATCATGCGAATACCACCCTTGCAATGAAATAATCAAAGATCAGGATGAGGACCATAGCTGAAACAACTGCCCTTGTTGTTGCCTGACCAACACCCTCTGCACCCCCCTTTGATTGAAAACCATGATAACAACCCATAAGACCTATTATAAGACCGAATACTACGGATTTGATAAGTCCACCCCACAGTTCAATCTGAATAAAGTTGGTTCTAACACCTCTCAGGTAAATATAAGGGGAGATATCCAATCCATATACTGAAACAAAGAGTCCTCCAAGAATCATAATAATTTCAGCAAGGATTGTAAGAATGGGCAGGGTGATAATTCCTGAAAAAATGCGTGGCATAACAAGGTATCTCCCAGGGTCAATTCCCATAATTTCAAGTGCGTCGATCTGCTCTGTAACCTTCATTGTTCCCAGTTCAGCTGCAATAGATGAGCTTACCCTTCCCGCAACTACAAGTCCTGTTAACATTGGACCCAATTCTATCATTACTGCTTTGGCAACGGACATGCCTACATATAACTCAGGAACATAGGCTTTAGTCTGGAAAGCAGCCTGGAAACATGTGACCATGCCTGCAAATACAGACACAAGCACAACGATTGGAAGGGAGGATATACCCATTGATAGGATCTGGTTCAGAATTAATCTATAGCTTTTGGGGATCCTATGGAAATTCTTAAACCCTTCTGTGAGAATAATGATAACCCCACCCACATAGGAGAAGAAGGATCTTACAGCCCTAATTATCAACTCGGCTCCTCCTCCATTTCCGGATTTTTAAATATTGCAGAATCCTCGAGAAATGTTGCATACACAGTACCTATAGGTCCGTTCCTCTGCTTCCTTATGATAATCTCTGCAGCACTCCTATCTTCTTTAGATTCCGATTCCAGTTTCCTGTGTATAAAGATGACAACATCAGCATCCTGTTCAATAGCACCCGATTCTCGAAGGTCTGAAAGTAGTGGTTTCTGAAACGCGCGGGTTTTATGAGCTCTTGAAAGCTGTGAAAGTGCAACTATAGGAATATTGAGCTCTTTTGAAAGTGCTTTCAGGGAACGAGATATAATCGCAACTTCTTGCTGTCTGCTCTCTGCTCTCCTGTCCTTTCCGGGAACATCTAACAGTTGCAAATAATCAATAAAGATAATGCCAACATCGACCTTTGACTTTAATCTTCTTGCCTTAGCCCTGAGTTCAAGGTGTGTAAGACGAGCAGAATCATCAACATACAGAGGAGCATCACTCAACTTACCTGCTGCACCTGTAAGTCGGGCCCATTCCTCATTTGAAAGATAACCCGTCCTCAACCTGTTGAGATCAACGCGTGCATTCATAGCAAGCATTCTTTGGACAAGTTGTTCCTGGGACATCTCGAGACTAAAAAAACCAATAGGCATTTTTCTACTAATAGCAGTATTGAGTGCGATACCTAAGGCAAATGCGGTCTTACCCATTGAGGGTCTTCCAGCAATTATTACAAAATCGGATTTTTGAAATCCACTTGTCATGCTATCAAGTTTTCTTATTCCTGTCTCAACTCCAGTAACATGTGTTCTGTGTTTTGTCAGGTCATCTATCTTTTCGATTGTATCCACAAGAATATCCTTCACCATAATAAGATCCTTCTTCTTTCCTGTATAATGGATATTAAATATTAACTGTTCCGCTTTATCGAGCAGTTCGTCAACCTCAAGAGTCTCTTCGTAACTTTGTTGTATGATCTGATTTGAAATGCTAATAAGTCTTCTAAGGACATATTTTTCAAGAACAATTCTTGCATAATATTCAACATTTGCTGTTGTTACAACCGATTCAACGAGTCTCTGTAGATAATCAAGACCACCTACATCGTTAAGTTGTTCCCTTTTTCTTAGCTCATCCGACAGGGTTACAATGTCAACAGGAAAATTGCTTTGCTCCAGTGCAACGATAGCGTTAAAAATCTTCCTGTGACTATCCGAATAAAAGATTTCCTCACTGTTAATTATTGAAAGAACAGTATCGCATGCTTCTCTTTCGGATAGCATGGAACCTAAAACCGCTGCCTCTGCATCGAGTGATTGAGGTGGGGTCTTCAGTAGTTCCCTCTCCTCATTCATTCTTCTTAACCTCTCTCCCAATGATTTTTAATATCAACTTCAAATCCTCCCAAGTCTTTCTTTTACCTTTTGGATTTCTCAATAGGTAGCTTGGATGGAATGTTGGAACAACCTTTATACCTTTATAGTAGAACAACTCCCCCCTGAGGTTGGATATAGAAATATTAGTCTTTACGAGCGTTTGCGCAGCAAATTTTCCAAGTGCACAAATCACTTTTGGTTTGATAATTTCTATCTGTCTGTCAAGATAAGGAAAACATGTTTCTATCTCGTCCTCCTGAGGATTTCTATTCTCCGGTGGTCTGCACTTCAAGATATTCCCAATGTAAACATCTTCTCTTTTAAGTCCCATCGCCTCAATTATCTTTGTTAACAACTTTCCAGCTTTACCAACAAATGGTTTTCCTGCTATATCTTCGTAATAACCTGGTGCTTCACCAACAAACATAAGGGAAGCATTCGCAGCACCTTCGCCAAAAACATAGTTCTTCTTCCCTTTGTATAGGGGACATTTTCTACACTGTAGGACTTCATTATTCAATTCATGAAGTAACGTTTTATTTGAGGAACGGGCTCCATGCTCTACTTCTATAATACCTAAATTAATATATCCCTGAAGTATACTCTTTAGCGTATCAAGTATCTCTACTCTCTGATTTCGATTATTCATAGATACT